>WLGB01000053.1 GCA_009703455.1 Actinomycetota bacterium | reverse complement strand
TCCGAGACGCTTTAGGCGGATTTTTACAGCCACAATGCTCCTGTTATTTGAATTGGGGCGAACAATCAACCGTGAGCGTGGGGGCACACTCGGTAGTCAAGCTCTATGGTTTTGTCTTTGTTGGTCCCTGGTTAGAGGGTCAGGTACCCAGACAACTTTCTTATTCTGCCAGAAATGCGCGGAGATAGCTAGTTGCCGATTCCAAAGGACGATCCACCGGCACCAGAAGGCGGCTTTGAGCCAAATTCCTTGCCTGTTAGCTCGGCTGCGCGCTTGGCAGGATTTCCTGACTTGGATCCAGATTTCTTCTTATCTTTGGCCTTTTTGCGAGGCACTACGCCACCAACGCCAGCCGGCATTCCTGGAATCTGAGGAGTTCCGCCCTTGGCAACTGTCTTCATCATCTTGGCGGCCTGCTCGAAACGATTCACCAGTGAATTGACATCTGTCACTGTCATTCCCGAACCTCTGGCGATTCGGGTCCTTCTGGATCCGTTTAGGACCTTTGGGTTTTGTCGCTCAACGGGAGTCATGGATCTGATTATTGCTTCGGTGCGATCGATTTCTCTCTCGTCCAGGTTGTCCAGTTGCTGCCGCATTTGACCCGCCCCCGGCATCATCGCGAGCATGGACTTTAGTGAGCCCATTTTCCTAAGTTGCTGCATCTGGTCCAAAAAGTCCTCAAGGGTGAAGGTCTCCTTGGCAAGCTTGAGAGCCATTTCCTGCACGGTGTCATCATCGAAGGCTTTCTGAGCCTGTTCAATAAGGGTGAGTACATCACCCATGTCAAGAATTCGTGAGGCCATGCGATCTGGATAGAAGGGCTCGAAGGCGTCTAGGCTTTCACCGGTTGAAGTGAAGATGATTGGCTTACCGGTCACTGACGTAACCGACAAAGCTGCTCCACCCCTAGAGTCACCATCTAGCTTGGCAAGCACCACTGCGGAAATTCCCACACCGTCCTCAAAGGCTTTGGCTACATTGACCGCATCTTGACCCAGCATTGAGTCGATGACAAATAAAGTCTCATCTGGTTTTACAGCGTCACGGATGTTGGCAGCTTGCTGCATCATCTCCTGATCAACGCCGAGTCGTCCGGCGGTGTCAACGATGACCACACTGAGGCCCCTGGATTTTGCGTGAGCAATCGAATCCTTGGCAACCTTGACCGGATCCCCAGATCCAGAACCCACCTCAGGAGCAAATACCTCAACAGAAATCTTTCCACCGAGAATTGTTAACTGCTCAACAGCGTTGGGCCGCTGCAAATCCGCTGCCACCAGAAGCGGCGTCTCACCTTCAGATACCAGCCACTTGGCAAGTTTTCCGGCAAGGGTAGTCTTACCTGAACCCTGAAGGCCGGCGAGCATGATCACAGTCGGGGCCGTTTTACCAAAGCGCAGCTTCCTGGGCTCTCCTCCAAGGATTTTGATCAATTCGTCGTTCACAATCTGAACGACCTGCTGAGCTGGATTCAGTGCGCTTGATACTTCGTCTCCGAGGGCTCGGTCCCGGACCGACTGGATGAAGTTTTTTACTACCTCAAGAGCAACGTCAGCTTCAAGTAGAGCTTTTCTGATTTCGCGAAGGGTAGCGTCAATATCGGCAGCTGAGAGTCTGCCTTTGCCGCGAAGGTTCTTAAATGTCTCTGCGAGACGATCCGATAGATTTCCAAACAATTGTTTTCTCCTGTGAATAGGCTAGGCCACTAGCCCAATGGCAAATTCGTTGGCGTCAAAAAAGGCAAAATCATTGATGCCCTCGCCCATGCCGACGAGCTTTATGGGGATGCCAAGCTCCTTCTGGATTGCAAAGGCAATGCCACCCTTAGCTGTTCCATCGAGTTTTGTAAGAACGATTCCCGTGACCTCTGCGGCTTTTGCAAAGGCCTTGGCTTGAGCGAGGCCGTTTTGGCCGGTGGTTGCATCAATAACAAGTAGAACTTCAGATATTTCAGCCCGTTTCTCAATCACTCGACGAATCTTGGAGAGCTCATCCATCAAATCGGCCTTGTTCTGCAACCGCCCTGCCGTATCAATAATGACAATGTCGGAATTGCTCTCGATTGCAGTTTCAACAGCTTCGAAGGCAACCGATGCCGGATCTTGTCCGTCAGTTTTTGGCGCGACAAGTTTTGCTCCGGCCCGCTCCGACCAAGTCGCAAGCTGATTTACTGCTGCAGCCCGGAAAGTATCGGCTGCGCCAAGAACTACAGACCAGGATCCTTCGGTGAGCCAATTGGCGAGTTTTCCAATAGTGGTTGTCTTACCTGCCCCGTTCACCCCAACAACTAAAAATACGTAAGGAAGTTTTCCAGTTGAAAGATTCAGTGCTTGAGAATCTGTCTTGAGCTCTAATTCGATTACCTGGGCAAGTATTTTTCTAAGCTCCGCTTCACTAGAGGCGCCTTGCTCTTTGGCTTTCTTTCTGACGGCTGCCACGATTGCCTCCGAGGAGGTAAGCCCAAAGTCAGCCTGAATCAGCAATTCCTCGAGCGCCTCTAAATCTTCGGGGTCAAACTTGGTGGAAGAAAAAAGCGAGCGAATTGCCTTTTTTGAACTTCTTTTGGGAAGCGTTGCTGGGGTAAGCTCGGAGTTGTCAGCTGCTAGTTCAGGGGCTTGAGTGTTTGTGTCAAATCCTTCGCCTGCTTCCTCTTCGCGCTTTTTGCGCCAAAAGAAAAGTGATGACATTAGGCGTCGGCCTTCTCACGCAAGCGCTGACCCACCACAGCAGAAATTCCATCGGCCTTCATTGAAACGCCGTAGAGCGCATCAGCAATTTCCATGGTGCGCTTTTGGTGAGTTATGATAATCAGCTGCGAGCTGTTTCTGAGGTCTTCAAATATCGAGAGCAAACGACCAAGGTTTGCGTCGTCCAAGGCCGCCTCGACCTCGTCCATTACATAGAAGGGCGAAGGGCGGGCCTTGAAAATAGACACCATCAAGGCAACCGCTGCCAGCGATCTTTCACCACCGGAAAGCAGTGAAAGTCTTTCAATCTTCTTACCAGCTGGCTTTACGTTTACCTCAAGTCCAGTAGTTTGCAGGTTGTCTGGGTCGGTTAGGAAAATAGATCCAGTTCCTCCCGGGAATAGCACTGGGAACACCTTTTCAAATGCCTTCTTGGTGTCCTGGAAGGCATCATTAAAGATGACCTGCATTTTTTCATCAAGATCACCAATAATTTTGATTAAGTCCTTGCGGGTTTCGGTGAGGTCCTGAAGTTGATCGGTTAGGAATTTGTGACGCTGCTCCAAAGCGGCAAATTCTTCAAGAGCTAGCGGGTTTACGCGACCCAGCTTTTCAAGAAGCTTCTCTGCATCCTTTAGGCGCTGCATCTGTATCTCCCGATTGAAGATTTCTACTTCTTCCTTTTCATCCTTGCTAGGCGTGAGCTGGTCTGGACCATATTCGGCAAGCAGGGTTGCTTGATCGAGACCTAGTTCTTCTTGGGCGCGGGTGATTAGATTTGCGAGGGTTAGACGCTTTTCGTGATTCTGAAGTTCAATATCGTGCACCGATTGAGTTAGGTCCGACAATTTTTGTTGAATGGTGGCCATGTCACCACGCACCCTAGTCAGCTCTTGGAATTGATCACTGCGATCTTGCTCGAGTAAGTTGTACTCCCGCTTGGCCTGGTTCGAGCCAGCCGAGACCTTCTCTATCAAAATCGGAAGTGCCTTGAGAACCTGCTTGGCCGAGCGTAGCTGCGCAGCTCTGCCCTTGGCAGCGGCAACTGCTTGCTCAACTGCTGCTCTAGAGGAGTCCAGCTGATTTTTTAGGTTCACGGATTTTTCGGTCTCGACGCGAAGTCTTTCTTCAGCAGCGCCGAGCTCAACTCGAATATCTAGTTCTTTAGCCCGCTCCTTTTCCAGCGACTCAACCAAGAGATCACGGTCAGAAAGAGCAAGCTCTGGACGTCCACGATTTTCGAACTCGCGAAGTCGCTCCTTAGCGGCGTCGAGTTCCTGAACGGCCTGAGTTATGGATTGTTCGTTTGTCTGGTCAACCGAGGTTAGTCTGTCAAGCTCACTCTGGAGAGCTTCGACCTGCACTCGAATGCGACCGAGTTTCTCCGCCTGAGAAGCCAGTTTTGCATCCTGCTCATTGAGTTCAGCAAGAGTTTGTTTGGCCGAGTTCTTGGCAGCTAACTCGTTGGACTTGGCTTGTGCAAGCTCAGAAGATATAGTTTCGATGCGCGAAGAAAGTCTCGAAAGTTCAGCCTCGGCTGCATCGCGCTCGGCAACCAATTCGAGTTTGGAGGGTTTGCTAGATGAGCCACCTCGAATTACATCACGAGTTAGCACATCGCCCTGCTTTGTAATGACCTGGCGATTCTCCCCGGAGGATCGGAAATAGGCTCGTGCGGCATCTAGGTCGTCGACTATCACAACAGCAGAAAGCAGCTTCAAAATTCCGTCCGGAGCACTCACCACTTCCGACGCAATCTTCGCTCCAGCAATCTCGCTTCCAAGAGTCAGCTCAGACCGAGTTTCTACATCGGCAATTATGATCTCGACGTGCCCTCCGTCGGTTCGCTTTAGGTGCTCAAGTGCTGAAAGGCCTGAATCCATATCCTCAGCTACCAATGCATCTGCGAGCGAACCAAGGGCAGCTGCAATAGCTTGCTCAAAACCTGTTTCGATACGCATGTGGTTTGCCACTAACCCGCGAATGCCTCGAAGCTGGGCTTGGGTTAGCGATGAGGCGCCATCTTTTTGTTCAAGGGTTAGGTTAAGCGCCGAGCGCTTTCCTGCCAACGCGTCTTTTTCGCGTTCGGCTTCGTGGAGTTGGTCGCGGAGAGATTCAATCTTCGCAGCGGCTTCAGAAACAGCCTTCTGAGCACCCTCGTAATTTGACTCAAGGTTGCTGGCGCTTGGTTGGTTTTTGGAAACCATAGATTCAAGTTCGTGGTACAGCTTGGACTGTTCCTGATGACGATCGCGTGCAGCCTGGAGAATCTCTTGGTGGCGCGTCTTCTCATTGCGGAACGACTCAACCTTGCTTTCTGAAACTTTCACGTTGTTGGCAAACTCAGCCAACTCGAGATCGTATTTTGAAATCAGCGAACTTTGCTCTTGGGTCTGCGCATCCAGAGAATCGAGTGCCTGTCGAGCCACGTTTCTAGTGGCCTCAGCGCCTTTGAGTGCTTCGTTTAGCCTTTGAACTTCCTCTTGGAGCCTGACCATCTCCAGTGCCGTATTCTCGATGTCTACTGTTATTGACGAAACATCGAACTTGCTTTGTTCTTGGTCGCTGGATTCCAAAAGTGCCACGCGCGCGCTGGCTATGTTTGAAATCGACCTAATTCTCTCCTGCAAAGAATCA
Organism: Actinomycetota bacterium; assembly: GCA_009703455.1. Lineage (GTDB taxonomy): Bacteria > Actinomycetota > Actinomycetes > Actinomycetales > Microbacteriaceae > Rhodoluna. The sequence continues at coordinate 2,778 of WLGB01000053.1, read as the reverse complement.
AAGTCGAATGAGACCTGGCGTGCTTGGTCTAGCTTCTGATTTAGCTCAGGAGATTCCAACTGACCGAGACGCTGGGTGTTCTCAGAAAGCATCTCCTGGAGAATGTTGCGTTCGCTTCGACGTTGCGATTCGCTGGTAGAAGTTGTTTCGAGTGAAGACTGAATTTGCACAATGTCATTTGCAAGAATTCTCGACTTGGCCTCCCTGGCCTGAGAAGCAATGTTCTGCGCTTCTCGTGCAATCTCAGCCTGCTGACCAAGAGGTTTAAGCTGGCGACGAACCTCGCCAGCTAAGTCGCTCAATCTGGAGAGATTAGCCTGCATGGCCTCAATCTTGCGCTCAGTTTTTTCCTTGCGGCGACGGTGTTTTAAGATTCCGGCGGCTTCCTCAATGAAGCCGCGACGCTCCTGTGGTGTAGCGCGAAGCACACTGTCTAGTTGGCCTTGACCAACGATGACGTGCATCTCACGCCCGAGTCCCGAGTCAGATAAAAGTTCTTGGACGTCTAGAAGGCGACAGGGATCTCCGTTGATCGCATACTCCGAGCCACCGCTTCTGAAAAGAGTTCTAGAGATGGTGACTTCGGTGAATTCGATTGGGAGTGCGCCGTCAGTGTTGTCGATGGTTAGCATCACCTCTGCTCGACCAAGGGGACCCTTTGTTGAAGTCCCTGCAAAGATTACGTCTTCCATTTTTCCGCCACGGAGAGTCTTTGCTCCCTGTTCGCCCATTACCCACGCGAGAGCGTCCACAACGTTCGATTTTCCAGAACCGTTGGGTCCAACTACGCAGGTGACACCCCGCTCAAACTGGAACGTGGTTGGCTGAGCGAAGGACTTAAAGCCTTTTAGGGTAAGGCTCTTGAGATGCAAGTGCGTCAACCCCTTTGGAAAACGAGAACCGGCCTAGATGCCGAGCAGTATCTAAAATTACCCCATTTTTGGGATGCCTGAGACCGCTAGCTGGGCCGCTGACATTTGGGGCAAAAGTGTGATCCTCGGTTGGCCCAGGCCTGCCGCCTAATGGGCGATTGGCACCTGGCGCACGGTTTATCCGTCTGACCGTAGGCATACAGCTGTTGCGAGAAGAAGCCTGATTCGCCGTTGACGTTTTTGTACTGCTGGTCAAACGAGGTCCCACCCTGACTTACCGCGGCTTTGAGCACCTGATTCGAAATGTCAAGAAGCTCCCCCAGCTTGGCTCTAGATATCCCGTCAGCCAACCGATCAAAGTGCAGCTTTGCAAGCCACAGCGACTCGTCAGCGTAGATGTTGCCAATTCCGCTCAATAGATTCTGGTCGAGCAGTACCCGCTTAATGCCACTTTTTCTGTTCCGAATTTTTTCGATAACTGCTTTTTTATCGAAAGCTTCATCGAGCGGGTCTCTGGCTATGTGTGAAGCTGAAATAGGGATCAGGTTTTCCCATGGTTTGTCCCGATTTTTCCCAGCGCTGAAACCCCCAGCGCCACCGTCTCTGGTTTGTGTCAAATCATCTATTGCAAGGGAACCAAAGATTCTCTGATCGACAAATCGAAGCTCAAGTGCTTCACCTGCCTTGGTCTCGAACTCGATGGTCACTCGATTTAGTTTGTCTTCTGGAAACTCAGGAGTTCGAACCAGCATCTGCCCGCTCATTCCAAGGTGGCCAACTAGTGCAGTAGTTCCGCCTCCCAGCGGCAGCCAAAGGAATTTTCCCCTTCTAACTACATCCAAAACTTTGCTACCAACTAGTTTTTTCTGAAAGTCCTGCACCCCGCTCAGATGCCTCTTGAGGCTTCTCGGGTCGTGAATCCTTAAGCCAGTCACGGTTGCGTTGGTTATCGATTTGGCAAGGCCAGCTCGAACGGTTTCTACCTCTGGAAGCTCTGGCATTTACTTGTAAGAAGCTAGCGCCTTAATAGCGGCGTTCGTCTCGGCTTGCTTTCGTGAACGGCCGTCGGCTTTGGCAGCGACTTCACCGTCAATTAGCAAGGTGGCAAAGAAGGTGCGGTCGTGATCGGGTCCCTCGTGGCTAATTTCATAGACCAGCTGCTTCCCGGAGGATTGCAGAGTCTCAAGAAGTGTGGTTTTGGGATCAGAAGAATCAAGAAGCTGTTTTGGGTCCGAAAGCATCGGCAAAATAAACTTGCCAACAATGTGCGAAGCGGCTTCCATGCCTTTTGACACAAACGCGGCCCCGAGCACTGCTTCGAAGCAATCTGCCAGCAAATTTTGCTTCTCACGGCCACCAGTTTGTATCTCACCTTTGCCCAGTAGTAAGTGAGGCCCAAGGTCTAGGGCAATCGCGGCTTCGGCTAGGGCGGGAGCGCTGACCACAGCGTTTTTCAATTTCGTAAGCTCACCTTCGTCAAGGTCTGCAAAGTGATCGTGGATGTGTGCGGTCACTAAAAAACCCAGTATGGCATCGCCAAGAAACTCAAGGCGTTCGTTGTTTGGGCCACGACCGTTTTCATATGAAAAGGATCGGTGAGTAAGAGCGAGCTCTAAAAGTTGAGGTTCAATTTCAACGCCAAGGGATACTCCCAGCGCATTTAGGTTCATGACTTAGGCGTCAGCGACCTTGCGGCCCTTGTACTCCATGAATAGTGCGTTGCCGGCAGAATCTTCGACAAGCTTTGCGCGGTGAGGAAGAGAGTAAACGGTCTTGCCGTTCTCAATGCTCTTTACCAGAGTGATTGGAGCGGCCTTCCACTGCGAGCGACGAGCGCGAGTGTTTGAACGCGACATGCGTCTTTTAGGTACTGGCATTTCTTACTCTTTCCTAAAGCTTTCTAATT
>WLGB01000052.1 GCA_009703455.1 Actinomycetota bacterium | reverse complement strand
TCAGTCCACGGCGACCGGAATCTTATCTGTAGCTGCCCGCCGCCGGAAGCGTTTGCCTAAGAAGTCTTTGCTGACTTAATTACAGGAAACAAGTAGCGAGCAGCTACTACCGCTAGTACCGCACCAACTAGCTGAGCAAGCATGAATCCAAGAGCTGACACCGGAGCAATGCCTGCAAATGTATCGCTGAAAATTCTGCCGATGGTGACCGCTGGGTTTGCAAACGAGGTAGAAGAGGTAAAGAAGTATCCTCCTCCAATAACCAGCGGCACGGCTAGAGGTATTTGGTTAGCCCGGTTAGTTGCGAGCAAAGCCAGAATTACAAAAATCACGAACGCAGTTGCCACTATTTCCCCGAGGAAAGTTCCAAGTTCTAGTCTTTCGTGGGTTGAAATTTGAACCACTGCCTGACCGAACATAGCGTTTGCAACAAAAGCCCCCGAAATGGCACCAGCGATTTGCACTAGAACAAAGCTCAAAATGTCTTTCTTTGGAAACTGATTTGTGAAGGCCAAACTCAGCGTTACGGCCGGATTGAAATGAGATCCAGAAATCGGTGAAAACACGAAGATTAGAACTGCTAAAACAAACAGAGTGGCTAGTGCGTTGGCTAGGAGAGCCACCAGCATATCGTCAGTCAAGTTAATTGCCATGATCCCGGAACCAATAACGGCAGCCGTCAAAATTGCTGTTCCTAGGAACTCTGCAAATGGAGCCTTAACGTTCATTGGTTAAATCCTTCTAGCTGAGAGTTTGGAGCGAGTTGCTCAAGCTCGAGTACTTGATTACGCCAAAAGTCTAGTAGTCGAACAATGCCCAGGTTCGATTGAGTTACTCGATTTCTAGGAGCTCTTGTACTCTCGGGACTACTTGGGTTCCAAGCAGTTCAATGGATTTCATGAGTTTGGAATGTGGCATAGGCCCGGTTGAATATTTCAAGTCAAACCTTTGGGCACCCACGGACTTGATGGCGTAAGCCATTTTCTTAGCAACAGTTTCTGGCGACCCAACGTACAAGCTACCGTTTTGGACTTCTTCGAGATAGTGGCCTTTGGTCATAGGTCCCCATCCGCGCTCTTGCCCGATGCGACCAAAACTTGCCTGGTAGTGCGGCCATAGTTCTTCGATTGCTTGCTCATCGGTTTCGGCGATGTGCCCAGGTGAATGAATCGAAATTTCTCTAAGTTCGTGACCGAACTTTTCCATGGAGTCTCGATAAAGCTTAGAAAACGGTGCGAAGCGCGCTGGGTTCCCGCCGATGATTGCCAAAGCTAACGATGCATCGAGCCTTGCTGCTCGAATAACGCTTTCTGGAGATCCACCAACTCCGACTCGAAGAGGAATACGGCCGCGCTCGGTTTTTGGGTAGACCTCTTGATTGGTTAGCGGTGCCCGAACTGTTCCTGACCAGGTGACTGGCTTTTCCTTTAGCAGCTCAACAAGCAGTTCGAGCTTTTGCTCGAACAAGTCCCCGTAGTCGGCTAGCTCAAAGCCAAACAACGGGAAAGATTCAATAAATGAGCCGCGACCCGCTGTGATTTCAGCTCGACCGTTAGAGAGTGCGTCAACTGTTGCGAACGCCTGGTAAACGCGAACTGGATCCTCAGAGGATAAAACAGTCACACCAGATCCGAGCTGGATTCGTTTGGTTTGTGTGGCGATACCGGCTAAAACTGTATCTGGAGAAGTGATAGCAAAATCATCTCGGTGGTGCTCGCCGGCATGGAAGCTGTAAAGACCAACGTCTTCTGCTTGGACTGCTTCTGTAACAACGTTTCTAAGCACCTGCCCCGGTGTTTCCACGGTGCCATCGTCTTTTAGAGTTATGTCTCCAAAGGTGTCCAGTCCGACTTTGATTTGCACTTAGTTTCTCTTTCCTGGCTTGAATTTTTAGGCGCAACAGCTACAACAAAGGCGGAGGGATATTGTTCCCTTGCCTAGCGGGTCAATATGCTCCAGACCACACGAATGGCCTTAATGGTGTCCTCCGGTGTTTCTTCTTGGGCTAGGTGACCTGATTGTGGGATAACAAACAAAACTGAGTCTTTAATTAAGCCTGCGAGCGCCTCGGTATCGGCGGTTGCCACAACTGTGTCGGTGTCTCCAGTGACCAAAAGAGTGGGCACATCTATTTCAGCCAGACGGTCCTTGATATCAAAGGCCCGCGGGGCTCTGTTGTACTCCCAGAACCCTTCTTCCCAGCCAATGATTTCCAAGGGTTTGCGATAGCCAGCTTTTACTTCGTCGGTAATCAGGTCTTGGTTATACCAAGACTCATTCAGAAGATCCATGCCACTTGAGGCAATAGAGGAAACCAGCAATGGACCTAGGTGATCTAGTTGCGGGATGCTGTAAACCCAGTTCAGCCAAGAAGGTGTGCCTCCGGTAGTCAAAATTGCCGGGGAAATCAGAATTAGTCCCTGGACTGCATCTTTATTGTCCACAACGTACTGAGCAGCAAGTGTGCCGCCGGCTGAATGTCCGACCAAAATGACATCCCTGCCGCTGGCAAACTCGGAAATAAGTTCATCGAGAATTAGGTCCTGACCAACAGATCCATAGGGGTTCTCACCTTCCCAAGATGTGGGCCGCTCTGTAAGGCCAAAGCCTGGTCGGTCATAGGCGATGACATCACCTATTTCGCTAAGTGGTTTGGTGACTTCTCTATAGGAGAAGGTACTGGCCCCAAAGCCATGCAGCAGAAAGATTACTGGCGGATTGGTGCAGTCTTTATCGGCCTGACAGACAAAGTCTGTCTTTTCGTAGTAGATCTGGGTTCCCTGGGCGGTTGCAAAGGTGGCCCCAGGCCCTGCCACCTCTTTATAGCTTTGTGTTCCGCTGGTTGAAACCGGGATTAGGAATGGGACAACTAATAGCAGCAACAGCAGCACAAAGCCCAAGATGGTCAGAATTCTAGAGATCTTCACGTCTCCTAGCCTAAACGCCCAAGACGCTAGCCGAATTGAAAGGGCGAATTGGCTGGGAAATAGCTGGGAGAATGTAAACGCAGCCTTACTTAGCAGGCCCATCAATGGTTTGCTTGAAGCTGCATACGACAAAACTTTGTTTATCACTTAGGGGAATTCCTTGTTCAGACTGGCCACCGCATCTTTAGCCAACCGCTCCGTTGTAGGGCTTTTGACCATAATCATCATCGCCTCTGGTCTACTGTCCTTGACTTCACTCAAGCAGGAGCTGCTCCCATCTTTTGAAGTGCCTCAGGCTTCCATAGTCACCGCATATCCTGGAGCATCCCCTGAAATCATTGACGCTCAGGTGTCCTCCCTGATTGAAGATGAAGTACGCACTCTCAATGACCTGGTAAACGTTAGATCCACTTCTAGCGCAAATCTTTCGATTGTGCGAGTTGAATTTGATTTTGGGACTACCACGGCAACAGTTGAGGAAGAGCTCAACCGAGTAATCGCAAACCTAAAGGATGCTCTTCCAGCTGATGTGAGCCCGAGGGTTATTTCCGGATCTTTTGACAGCGTCCCAATCATTGTCCTGTCAGTAGCCTCAACGACCGGAAACAACGACGCTCTTGCCGAGATTTTGGCTGACGTGGCGATTCCAATTCTGTCTCAAGTTGAAGGAATTCAGGAAGTCACAGTTGCCGGCGGCAAGAAGAAGCAAATCACTCTTGATCTAAAAACTGATGTTCTTCGCCAAAACGGACTTAGCCAGCAGGCCATTGTTGATGCTCTGAGAGCCAACGGCTTCGTCATTCCGGCCGGTTCAATTGTCGATAACACCAGAGAGCTTCAGATTGAAATTGGTACCAACGTCAACTCTTTAGAAGACTTTAAGAACCTGCCGCTGATTTCATCAGCTAGCCCCCAAACTTCCCAGGTTGCCCAACAGGCGGCTGCAGCCGCAGCTGCTGCTGCAGGAGCTGGCGCAGGAGCAGGGGTAGCTATTCCGCAGACCCCGGTAGCTCCAGAAATCTTAACCATCGGTGATGTCGCCGACGTGGTCTATGACTACGAACCAGTCAGTTCAATATCTCGAACCAATGGCTTGGATTCACTGGGAATTCAGGTGACCAAGACCCAAGATGGCAACACCGTGGCCATATCTAACGGAGTTGAGTCCAAGATTGACGAACTCAAGGAAAAACTCGGTGGAAACGTTGAAATCAACACCGTTTTTGACCAGGGGCCCTTTGTTGAAAAGCAACTAGAGAACCTCACCATCGAAGGATCCTTAGGTCTCACCTTTGCCATTTTGATTATTCTCGTGTTCCTGGGATCGATTAGATCAACTCTGGTGACAGCTATCTCTATCCCCACTTCACTACTTATTACGTTTGCAGGTCTTCTGGTTTCGGACTACAGCTTGAACCTGTTTACTCTTAGCGCGCTAACTATTGCGGTTGGACGTGTCGTGGATGACTCGATTGTGGTTATTGAGAACATCAATAGGCACTTGTCCTATGGCGAGCCTAAGAAGAGCGCCATTATCGATGCCGTGAAAGAAGTAGCTGGGGCGATTACTTCAGCAACCATCACAACAGTTGCAGTGTTCTTGCCGGTTGCTCTAGTAGGCGGCGTTGTAGGAGAGCTGTTTAGACCATTTAGCCTCAGCTTCACAATTGCCCTGCTGGCTTCATTGATTGTTTCACTGACCATCGTTCCAGTCCTCGCCTACTGGTTCCTAAAGACACCGGTAGTCGAAACTGGGACTGATGAACTAACCAGCGAGGCACTAGCTGGTCAAATTGAAAAAGCCCGTGAGGTTGAAGAGCAGAAAGAACGAAGAAGCTGGCTTCAGCGCGGCTATATTCCAATTCTGAAAACCACCCAAGCTCACCCGGTTGTGACACTTATTGCAGCCGGTGCCGTGCTGGGCTTTACCTTCTCACTTGTTCCTCAGCTAAAAACAGACTTCATTGGAGACTTTGGTGGAGATACCTTCTCGGTTCGCCAAGAACTTCCAGCTGGAAGCACTTTCGAAGAACGCGACAACGCAGCCAAAATCGTCGAAGAATTAATTCTTGAGCAGGACGGAGTCGAAACTGTCCTAGCAACATTTGGTGGCCAAGCCGATGGCCGTGTGAACTTTGGTGGTGGCGCTAGTGCCACAACCATTCAGGTTTCATTAGCTAAAGACGCGGACGGCGATGCCATCAAAGAAGCTGTACAAAAGGGAATTGACTCAAGCTCAGACATTGGAGAGACGACCATCTCTGCAGGCGGAGGCCCAGGCGTTGGCAGTTCATCAACAATTGACATAAAGATCACTGGCACCAGCGATGAAGCTCTATTTGCCGCCGTGGATAAGGTTCGCGCCGGAATGGTTGGAGTAGAAAGCATCTCCGAGATATCGTCTTCCTTGTCTGAGCAACAAAGGACTCTGAAAATTACAGTCGACCGAGTAAAGGCAGCCGAGTATGGCCTAACCGAGATACAAGTATCTGGTCTAGTGGCAGCTACTCTTCGCCCGTCTTCAATCGGGGATGTGAACATTGAAAACGAGGCAACCCCTATCTTCTTAGTTCAAGAAGGTGTGCCTGCAACAGTTGTCGAAATTGAAGAGATTCAAATCCCAACCCGCAGTGGGGTAATTGAGCTTCAAGAAATTGCCGAGATTAATGAAGTTCAGGCTCCGGTTTCCATTACGAGTGAAAAAGGTGAAAGGGTTGCCACTGTTTCGCTTACGCCTAGTTCAGATGACTTAGGTGCTGTCACCCGTGATGTCACTGCCGCGTTAGAGACCATCGACATACCTCTTGGTGCAACCGCAACGATTGGAGGTGTCTCTGCCGATCAAGCAGAAAGCTTCCAACAGCTGGGTCTTGCCCTGCTCGCAGCGGTGGCAATTGTTTATCTTGTAATGGTTGCTACCTTCTCAAGTTTGATTCAGCCACTGATCTTGCTGATCTCAATTCCGTTTGCCGCAACCGGTGCCCTGGGTCTGCTATTGATTACTGATACCGCCCTTGGGGTCCCTGCATTGATTGGAATGCTGCTGTTGGTGGGTGTTGTTGTGACCAATGCCATTGTGCTGATTGACCTAATTAACCAATACCGTAAGCAAGGACGATCTATTCGCGAATCCATCATGGATGGCTCAAGGCAGCGTCTTCGTCCGATTCTGATGACGGCGCTGGCAACAATCTTTGCGCTATCTCCATTAGCGTTGGGAATAACTGGTGGTGGCTTCATCAGCCAGCCACTGGCGATTGTGGTTATTGGTGGGCTGGTTTCGTCAACTTTCCTAACCTTGCTGATTGTTCCAGTCCTTTACTGGTTGATTGAAGGTCGCAAAGAAAGAAGAGCCTCCAAGGTGCCGAAGAAGCAGCGCGGCAAGACAAGACGCATGACTCATGCTGCCCGCTAAACTTCTTGAGTTATGAAGTCCTTGGAAAATCTAGTCTGGATCGACTGTGAGATGACCGGTCTTAGTGTTGAAAAAGATTGCCTGGTTGAAATCGCAGTACTTATAACCGACTCAGAGCTAAACATTCTTGATGCGGGGTTGAGCGTTGTCATTCAACCTCGCGAGGACTCACTTGCGGGCATGGGTGAATTTGTCACCCTCATGCACAAAGAATCCGGGCTGCTCGAGCTTCTTGCCAAAGGCACGCCTCTTAATCAAGCTGAGAAGCAAGTTCTTGATTACGTAAAGAAGTTTGCACCAGAGCCCAGAACGGCTCCACTTGCTGGAAACTCGATTGGTACCGACCGGATGTTTCTAAATAGGTATATGCCGGCTCTAGATTCACATCTGCACTACCGCAACATCGATGTTTCCTCGATTAAGGAATTAGTGCGCAGGTGGTACCCGAAGGTATATTTCCAGCTTCCCAAGAAAGAAGGCGGTCACCGCGCGCTTGCAGACATTCGAGAGTCCATCGCGGAGCTAGCTTATTACCGTAGGGCCGTTTTCGTTGAAGCCCCTGGCCCTACAACCGACCAGGCCAAGACAATCGCCGAGCAAACGCAATAGAATATAAATGCTTTGAAGCTGTAAGGGCTTCAAACATGGTGGGTATAGCTCAGCTGGTAGAGCGCCTGGTTGTGGTCCAGGAAGTCGCGGGTTCAAGTCCCGTTACTCACCCCAAGTTCAATTCAAAATTAAATCTCGCCTTTAACAGCTAGCCTTAGGTCATGAATTCCTTTATTGCTTCTCCTGAGGTTTCCGAAGCTTTAGCCAAAGGCAAGGCCGTAGTAGCCCTGGAAAGCACGATCATTTCCCATGGGCTTCCAAGACCTAGAAACCTAGCTGCTGCCAAGGAGTTTGAAGAAATCCTGCGCTCTAAGGGGGTAGTTCCTGCAACCATAGCCATTCTCGATGGAGTGCCAAGAATTGGTCTGGACGCCCAAGGGATTGAGCGCATCGCTAACGAAGACTTGGCCAAAGCAAGCGTTAGAGACATCCCAATTCTGGCTGCCAAAAAGGAATCTGGTGCCACCACCGTTGCAGCTACCGCGCACCTTGCTGCCCTCGCGGGAATCCGAGTATTTGCTACCGGGGGCCTGGGCGGTGTTCACCGCGGCGCAATCGACACTTTCGATGAATCAGCGGATTTGTCGACTCTGGCCGTAACTCCAATCACCGTTGTTTCGGCTGGTGTGAAATCAGTCTTGGACATCCCTGCAACTCTTGAGCGACTAGAGACCCTGAGTGTTCCCGTTATCGGGTACAAAACAAAAGAGTTTCCAGCCTTCTGGCTCACTGATTCGGGCTACACCCTTGACTGGTCGCTGGATTCTGCTGAGCAGGTAGCACTAGCTATGAAAGCTCAAGACGAGCTTGGCCACGGCCAGGGAATAGTTGTTGCAAACCCCATCCCAATTGACAAGCAATGGGACCCGAAAGAGCACGACCGCGTGCTGGAGATTGCATTTCAAGCAACCAAAAAAGCCGGCGTCAGCGGCAAAGCCGTCACTCCTTTCTTACTTGGTTTTATTGTCGAAGAATCTAAAGGAAGATCACTAGAAGTAAATCTTGATTTGGCCCGCAATAACGTCCAACTGGCAGCTGATATTGCCAAGGCTTGGGCCAGCCTAAAGTGAGCAAGATTCTGGTTATCGGGGATGTCATCGAAGATGTCATCGTTATTCCAAAATCTGAAATTCGCCCAAACACTGACACTGAATCAAGTATTCACAAATCAACCGGTGGCCAAGCCGCCAATGTAGCATCCTGGCTTTCATACTTAGGTATTGCTACT
>WLGB01000051.1 GCA_009703455.1 Actinomycetota bacterium | reverse complement strand
TGGAGGATTTCACAGACACCCCGTTAGCTAGAGAACTTGTGGAGAACTCTCGTCGACTGGAGAGCGTTGGGGCTCAAATTGTGCAAAAACCTTCTCAAACGCGAATAATTACCATCTCAAATCAAAAAGGCGGCGTCGGAAAGACCACGACCACCGTCAACTTAGCTTCTGCCCTTGCTTCCAAGGGACTTTCAGTTTTAGTTATTGACTTAGACCCTCAAGGCAACGCATCCACCGCTCTTGGAATAGATCATCACGCTGAAATCAAAAGCATCTATGAGGTTCTGATTGAAGATGTGCCACTTGAAAAAGTGGTGCAGATATCTTCCGAGCGACCAGGTCTTACATGCGTTCCGGCAACTATCCATTTGGCTGGTGCCGAAATTGAATTAGTTTCTTTGGTTGCGAGGGAGCAGCGTCTACGCACAGCAATCCACAACTACATCTCGACCAGCGTGACCCCACCCGATTACGTGCTAATCGACTGCCCCCCTTCCCTAGGGCTACTCACAGTCAACGCATTCGTTGCGGCCAAGGAAGTCTTGATTCCGATCCAGTGCGAGTACTACGCTCTCGAGGGGCTATCTCAATTGGTCAGGTCTATCGAGATGATTAAGAAGCACCTTAACCCTTCACTCGAACTTTCAACCATTTTGCTTACGATGTATGACTCTCGTACCAAACTGGCATCCCAAGTTGCCGATGAAGTGAAACTACATTTTCCTGATCAGGTTTTGTCAACAATCATCCCTAGATCGGTTCGAGTTTCGGAAGCGCCAAGTTACGGAAAGTCAGTTATCTCTTACGATCGATCTTCTCCAGGTGCAATCGCATACATGGAAGCAGCAATTGAAATAGCAAACAGAGGAGAAAAACGTGGCTGAGAGAAAAGGCGGACTTGGTCGCGGCATCGGATCTTTAATTCCAACCTCAGATAAATCAACCGAACGCCCGGTAGATGTTTTCTTCCCTGCCGGTGGAACAAAAGGTCCGGCACTTGCAACAGTTCCTGGAGCACGTTTTGGTCATCTAGACATTAATGCAATCGTTCCAAACGCTAAGCAGCCCCGGTCAATTTTTGAACCAGAAGCTTTCGCAGAACTCGTGCACTCAATTCGCGAGCTTGGAGTTTTGCAGCCAATTGTGGTTCGTGAAAAATCAGAAGGCGCCTACGAACTAATCATGGGTGAGCGCAGACTGCGCGCATCCAAAGAAGCCGGCCTGAAAAAAATCCCGGCGGTGATTCGTGAGACCGAAGATCAAAACATGTTGCGCGATGCGCTACTTGAGAACTTGCACCGAAGCGACCTGAACCCTCTTGAAGAAGCAAGCGCCTACTCGCAGCTGTTGGAAGATTTCGGAATTACCCAGGAACAACTTGCCGATCGAATCGGAAGATCTCGTCCGCAAATCACCAACACTCTCAGACTCCTGAAACTTCCGGCCAGCGTTCAGCGACAAGTTGCTGCGGGTGTTTTATCGGCCGGTCACGCAAGAGCAATTCTTGGGGCACCAGATTCTTCCCGTATGGAATACTTCGCAAACAAGACAGTCAACGAAGGCTTGTCAGTTCGATCTCTCGAAGAACTAGTTGGCTTCGATAAGCCGAAGCCTAAAAAGCCAACCATCAAGCAAGGAAGCAAGCAAGACTTGCTAAAAGAAATTTCCGAGGGACTGGGAGACAAGCTCAACACCAAAGTCAAAATAGTTTTGGGTCGCAAAAAAGGTCAGCTGGTAATTGAGTTTGCCACCGTGGCTGATCTAAATCGAATCCTTGCCGAGATCGGTTACAAAAAAGAAAACTAGCCTTTGCCACTAAAGGCTGCTTGAGCCAGCAAGTAGTAAACATCCCCGAGGGTATGTCCCGAGGCAATAATCGCTTGCGGGAGCAATGAAGTTTCGGTAAGGCCCGGCAAAACGTTTGCCTCTAAAAACCATGGCACGCCCTTTGGGTCGATGATCATATCCACCCTCGACAGATGACGGAGCCCCAGGGTTTTGTGGGCGTCGATGGCAACTTTTGCCACTTTCTCGGCAACAGATTTTGAGAGCCTGGCGGGAACAAAATAATCTGTTTCGCCAGCTATGTACCTTTCTTCAAAACCGAAGTGACCAGACCTAGCTTCAATTTCAACGGCAGGAAGTGCCACAGGACCTGAGCCCAAATCAATCACGCCAACCGCAATCTCGGTTCCAGACACAAAATCTTCGATGATTGCAACATCGCAATAAACGTAGGCGTCAATCATGGCTCGGTTTAGCTGGTCTTGTTTTTTGACAATCGTGACCCCTTGGGCAGAACCAGAACGGGCAGGCTTCACAACAAGCGGTAAAGACATGGATTTTGTGACAAGTTTTAGTACCGATTCGGCGTCGAGTTCCTTGAATGTTTCACGTGGCAAAGTAATCGAGTTTGGCGTTTGAATCCCACTTCGAGCAACCAGAATCTTGGCAACGGCTTTATCCCAGGACAGCTTTGCAGAGCCTGAGCTAGCCCCCACAAATGGGATTCCTGTCAAAGCCAGGATGTCTCGAAGAGCGCCGTCTTCGCCGCTGGCTCCGTGAAGCACTGGCCAGATTACATCCGGATTGTCCTTTTTGAGATTTGCCAACAACTCGTGATCTGGCTCACGCATAACCACCTCGGCCCCTTCTTCCACCAGCGCATCAGCTACTCGCCTTGCGGACTTTAGTGAAATATCACGCTCATGGGAGATGCCGCCAGCTAGAACAACAATCTTGAGTTTGTTTTTGTGGTTTGACTTAGGATTCATTGCTTAGGCCTTCCCAAAAGTTTGCTGCAGTTCGAGCTGCAGGTTGACCACGTTGCTAAGGCGCTTGATACCCAAATCTATTCGCTCGGGGGTTGGGTAGGAATAGCAGATTCTAAGTTTGTTCTTGCCTTGCCCATCACCATAGAAGGCAGTTCCTGGAGTGTAGGCAACGAGTTCTTTAACTGCCAGTGGAAGCATCGCCTTCGAGTCCATGCCCTCAGGCAAATCAACCCAGAGATAAAAACCTCCGTTGGGTTTGGTGGTAGTCAACGTCGGCAAATATTCTTTCATGGCTTTTAGAGCTGCGTTTTTGCGCTCAAGATAAACACCGCGAAATGTATCGACCTGTTTTTGCCAATCGGCGGTTGCAAGGTATTCGGAGATTAACATTTGAGAAAACGCCGATGGGCACAAAATAGCTGACTCTTGAGCCAGCACAAGTTTTTCTCTAATCGGGGGAGGAGCAAGCACATAACCTACTCGAAACCCAGGAACCAAAATCTTGGAAAAGGAACCCAGGTAGATCACATTCTCATCCAGTGAGCGAAGTGCCCTAGGGGGCGCTTTGTCGAAATACAGCAACCCATAGGGGTTATCTTCAACTACCAAAATATTGTTGCGCTTTGCGATGGCCAGAATTTCCGGTCTTCTTTTCGCACTAAGAGTCACACCAGAAGGGTTCGCAAAGTTTGGCACTAAATATAAAAGCTTTATTTTCTTGCCAGCGGATTTGAGCTTTTTGATGGCCTGTTCCAGAGCCTCCGGCGACATACCGTCGCCATCGGTATAGACGTGCTCGACTTCGGCTAAGTAGTGACGGAATATCCCAAGAGCCCCAACATATGAAGGGCCTTCGGCGATGACAACATCGCCCTCGTCCAAAAATAAACCGGCGAGTAGTTCAAGCCCGTGCTGGGATCCGGTTGTGACAACAAGATCTTCGACGCTGGAATGAATTCCTTCGAGCGCCATAATTTCTTGAATTTGCCCGCGAAGGGTTATGTCCCCCTGGCCACCGCCATACTGCAAAGCCATGTCGCCCTTATCGGACATTAGCTTTTCGAAGCTCTCTGTTATTAGTTCCTTGGGCAATGCAGAAACATTTGGCATTCCGCCGGCTAGGGAAACTACCTCTGGTCTTGACGCTACGGCAAACAAAGCCCGAACTTCAGAAACAGAAAGAGCGCCTGCGCGCTTGGCGTAGCTGTCGATCCAGTGATCGAATCTTTCGCCTTCGGTTTTTGGCACGGCTCACTTTTGGTTGCGGGAATGGTTTCCCACAATCTTAGCTAAGCCAGGAATGCAGCTAGATCCTCAACGATTGCGTTCTTCGGACGAGCACCAACCATTTGCTTTGCAATTGCTCCACCCTGGAAAACAGCCATCATCGGAATTCCTGTTACTCCATACTGCATGGCAAGGTCAGGCTCTTCATCAACGTTGACTTTAACGATCTCAATCTTGTCCGAGTACTCGGTAGCAATTTCATCAAGAATTGGAGAGACCATGCGGCACGGCCCACACCACTCAGCCCAGAAATCGACCATTACCGGCTTCGGGTTATCCAACACATCAGCCTTGAAGGATGCTGTGGTGACGTTCTTGGTTGCCATAATTTCTCCTTAGTAATTAGTGTGTTGAGATGAAATGCTCTGCGTCAAGGGCCGCCACACAACCAGATCCGGCAGCGGTTATCGCCTGGCGGTAGGTCGGGTCAATGACATCGCCACAAGCGAAGACACCGTCGATTGTGGTCTTCGATGACCGGCCATCAACTTTGATGAACTTTTCTTCTGTTAGTTCCAGCTGGTTTTCAACTAACCAAACTCTCGGGTCATTACCAATTGCAATAAACAAACCGTCGAGCTCCATCTCGGACTCAGCCCCGGTGACTGTGTCCTTAAGCTTTACCCCGGTTAGCTTAGGATCTCCAAGAAGCTCCTCAACACCTGCGTTCCAGATGAACTCGATCTTCTCATTTGCCATGGCACGGTCCTGCATGATTTTGGAAGCTTTGAGAGTATCGCGACGGTGAATGACATACACCTTGCTTGCAAAGCGGGTTAGGAAAAGCGCCTCTTCCATTGCAGAGTCACCACCACCGACTACCGCAATTGTTTTTTCTCTAAAGAAGAAACCATCGCAGGTCGCACACCAGCTAACACCGTGGCCCGAAAGAGCCTTCTCGTTCGGAAGTCCAAGCTCTCGATAAGCAGCACCGGTAGCCAAGATAATCGCCTTGGCCTCAAAGGTGTCGCCATTGCCACACTTGACAATCTTTGGATTGGCTTTGAGGTCAACCTCAACCACATCCTGCAAAAGAATCTCTGTTCCAAATCGCTCAGCCTGTTCTTGGAACTTAGCCATCAGGTCTGGACCTAAAAGCCCATCGGGAAAACCCGGAAAGTTTTCAACGTCGGTGGTCTTCATGAGCTCGCCACCGGGCTCAACGCTGGAAGCAATCATCAGGGGCTTTAGCCCGGCACGGGCTGCATAGATCGCAGCGGTGTATCCGGCAGGGCCGGATCCAATGATGATGACGTCACGCATTTAACTACTCCAAATTGGCCTAGATCGGGCCATTACCAACAACAACCAAGCTTAGCGGCGCAGTATTCCAGCAATGCCTTGAAGTGCGGTGTCTATCTCAGGAACCCTAAGGAGCTTCAGTATTAGAACATAAGAACCAAGCATCGCAATTCCGGTTGTGAAGATAACCCCGACGGCACCGGCGATGGTGCTAATGGCGAAGCTACCTTGGCGAATTCCGCCTAGGGCCAAAATCATTGCAAAGCCAACTACCGCTGTGACCACGCCAGCAATGATTACTCGAAGAGTAAGGGCTTGGCCTTTGGTTGGAGCACCAACTCGACCAATCCTTCTTCGAAGCAGCAGGTAGGCAGTTAGTGCTTGGATCAATATAGTGACGCTAGTAAGACCAGCGAGTGACATCACCAGAAACTGGGATTCCATGTTGAAGAAAAGATATACAGATCCTGCAATGTGAAAAGAAATCTGCACCGAGGTGAAAACAAAAGGGGTGCGGGTATCTTCCAGCGCGTAGAAAGCGCGCTGGAACATAAACACCATTCCAAACGGAATCAAACCAAACATTGTTGCGAATAAGACATTCCCCAAGGCAACCGTTGAGTCAAACTCTCCAACAAAAACTCTTGCCACCGGCAAGGAAAGAATAATCAACGCCAGAGAAGAAAAAACATTCACCAGCACAACGATTCGAAGCGCTGAGCGAAGATCAACTTTCATCAGGTCAATCCTGTTGGCCTGAACGTGCTCGCTCATCTTCGTAAAATATGCCGTTGCAATAGAAACAGTGACGACCGAGTGAGGGAGCATAAAAATAAGCCAAGCGATTGCCATCGCAGCAATCGAGGCAATGGCAGGTCCTTCACCGCGGTCACTCACGGCGCGAGAAGCAACAAACGTTTGTACTAGGCCACCGATTTGGGAAACAAGCACCATAGCCAGCGACCAGCCGGCAGCCTTGATGGCCGGACGAAGTCCAACCCCTCTCCAGGAAAAGTTGAAGGAGAAATTGATGCCGATTCTCCGCCAGGCAAAAAACAATATAAGAGCCTGCGCTATGACGCCAACTGTTGCCGAGCCACCCAGCACTGCTATTTGGGAACCGGTCCAGTCCTCAACTGCTCTTGTACCTGTTGGGTCGGCACCGAAGATTAGTAGGAATGAAACCAGCCCAATTAGGCCAACAAGGTTATTTAGAACCGGCGCCCACATATAAGGACCAAAGGCACTTCGGGCGTTTAGCACTTCCCCGAGCATAGAGTAAAGGCCATAGAAAAATAACTGCGGCAGGCACCAGTATGCAAAGGCTGTTGCAAGAGCTAGCTGGGCCGGTGACCAGCCGGTTGTGTAAATGGAAACCAAAAATGGAGCTGCAAGGGTTGCAGCTACCGTGACAACGGCGAACACGGTGATTGCGAGAGTCAGGAGTCGGTCGATGTATCCGTGACCATCGTCTTTGTGGCTTCTGGCTTTGACAATTTGCGGAACAAGCACTGCCGATAAAACACCACCGGCGATAATCGCATAGACGTTATTCGGTAGCTGATTAGCAACACCAAAAGCGTCGGCGGCATCTGTTGTGACACCAATTGTTAGAGCGAGAACGACAGTTCTAATGAAACCTAAAATTCTGGATGCAATTGTGCCACTGGCCATGATGATTGATGATCTGGCGACACCCATGAAAAATCCTTAAGCGGTCTTTCTTCGACGAACGGTTCTGTAAACACCGACCACAATCAGCACCGCAACAAAGCTCAAAAACAACACTATTGCCGCTGTTTCGATATCTGGGTTAACAGTTAGATTTATCGGAACGCGTTTGCCAAGTTCGATTCCAGATAGCGATGTTAGCCAGGCCACCATCACGACATCTCCGCTCGCAATGGCGCGAATTGGAAACTGAGCGTTGATGGTTGTTCCAGCCGGGATTGTCAGCTGAAAAGTGGAGTCTTCGACGAGAACTTTGGCCGAGCTTGACGTTAGGTTGACTATCACCCTGACTTCACCCAGCAGAGTGTTGGTGACAGCAACCGGAAGGCTTGATTCCCTAGAGACCAAGTTGATTGTTGAACCCTTAACAATTGACACAGCCCCGGTATCAGTGTCGGCAGCTGAAGCAGGAAATGACGGTACCGCGGCAAGAAGAGTTGACGTGGCCAGGCCAACGATTATTGCCAGTACTACTTTTTTCAACTTCGGGCCTTCATAAGTTCAAGTGCAATCTTTGCGATGCGCTTCTCATTGCTATGAGAAAGCCTAGTAAGGAGTTTTGAAGCCTGCACCCACTCCAACTCACTGGCCTCTTTATGTGGGTCGTGTTCGAAGCTAAGCGATCCACCAACTTGTTTCATCAAGTAAACATGAACGGTTTTGCTAATTCTTGAACCAGATTGAATGAACTGGTAGCTCACTTCGCCCAGGTAAGAAATGATTTCTGCCTCAAGGCCAGTTTCTTCAAAAACTTCTCGAAGTGCAGCTTGCTCACGCGTCTCACTAGCTTCTAAGTGGCCTTTTGGTATGCACCACTCAAGCTTTCCGCCTCGATTAAATCGAGCCATCAGTGCTACCAAGTTTGGGTCGGTCTTGGAAATCACAAACCCACCCGCCGAGACCTCCAGGTTGCCTGATTCTGATTCCACCGTTCTACTCTAACCAACGGCAAAAACTTAGACCGTGGCCCAACTTCAACCCTTGATAACAAAAGGGGTGTGGCAAGCTTGTAGCGATGGAAACCGCCGACGCAATGAAAAACCTAGAGCAGGTCACCTCGACCGCGCTACTAGACAAGCTCGGCAAATTGTTTTCCGAGGCCGGCTTTGAATTAGCCCTAGTCGGGGGTCCAGTTCGAGATGCAATTCTCGGACGAAGTGCACCAGATGTTGATCTAACAACCAACGCAACTCCAGACGAAATCTTAAGACTTATCAAAGGCAACGTTGATACTCACTGGGAAATCGGACGAGAGTTTGGAAC
>WLGB01000050.1 GCA_009703455.1 Actinomycetota bacterium | reverse complement strand
TTTTCTGGAGATCCGAAGTTTAGACAGTTGGTCACAGCTAGCGGCTTGGCGCCGCTGGTTGCTACGTTTCGGTAAGCCTCAGCCAGCGCAAGCTGAGCGCCCAGGTAAGGATCTAACTGGCAGTAGCGGCCGTTGGCGTCGGTTGAGAGCGCAACACCGAGACCGGTTTCTTCTGAGACTCGAATCATTCCAGCCCCGTCTGGGTAAGCCAGAGCGGTGTTGCCACCTACATACCTGTCGTACTGAGAAGTCACGAATGACTTATCGGCTTGATTCGGGGAGGAAATAATCTGCACAAACTGTGCTGCTAAATCAGTCGAGTTGTCATTAGAGCGGTGAAGTCCACGTTGGTTGACGCCGTCGGCATTTAACTGGGCTTGCCATTTTGGCTTTTTTACAGGACGTTCATAAATCGGGCCATCGTGGGCAACGGTGCGAGGTGGCACGTTCACGATTTCTTCCTCACCCCAATTAATCAACAGGCGATCTTCTCTTATGACCTTGCCAAGAACCGAGTATTCCACTTCATGCTTGCCAACTATTTTTTTGAATGCCTTGAGTCGCCTTTTGGGCACAATGGCCATCATGCGCTCCTGTGATTCACTCATCAGAATCTCTTCTGGCGTTAGCGACTGATCGCGAAGAAGGACGTTCTGAAGTTGAATCTCCATGCCCTTACCACCGTTTGATGCAAGCTCGCTTGTGGCGCAAGAAATTCCAGCACCACCGAGGTCTTGAATTCCTGCAACAACTCTTGCCGCAAATAGCTCCAAGCAGCACTCAATCAAAACTTTCTCAGCAAACGGGTCGCCAACTTGTACAGCAGGTCTTCTACTAGGGCCAGAATCATCAAAAGTTTCACTGGCCAGCACCGAGACCCCGCCGATGCCATCAGCGCCAGTTCTTGCTCCAAACAGCACGACTAAATCTCCCGGGTGTTCAGCTTTAGCAAGCTTTAGATCCTTGTGCTTGAGTACTCCAATACTTAGGGCATTGACTAGCGGGTTTCCCTGGTAGACGCTGTCAAATACAGTTTCGCCACCAATGTTTGGCAATCCTAGGCAGTTGCCGTAAAACGAGATTCCATCCACCACACCTTGAACAACGCGAGCAGTATCTGGGTTTTCCGGGGCACCGAAGCGAAGCTGGTCCATGACGGCAATCGGCCTTGCTCCCATGGTCAAAATATCCCGCACAATTCCACCAACACCGGTGGCTGCTCCCTGGAACGGTTCGATGTAGCTTGGGTGGTTATGGCTTTCAACTTTGAAAGTCACCGCCAATCCTTCACCAATGTCGACTACACCTGCGTTTTCACCCATGCCAACTAGCAGGTGCTTATTCATTTCAGGAGTGACCTTCTCGCCGAACTGACGAAGGTAAATCTTGGAAGATTTGTAGCTGCAGTGCTCGCTCCACATCACCGAATACATCGCCAGTTCTGAGCTAGTCGGGCGTCTACCAAGAATGACCTTGATTGACTCGTACTCATCCTCTTTGAGTCCAAGCGCTAACCAGGGCTGCTGTTTTTCAGGCTCATCAATGGCTTGCTGAACGGTGTCGATAATCATGCGTTCACCACAGCACCAAGCACTGACTGAAATATCTTTAGACCATCTATTCCAGAGCGCATGGCAACCGGAGAGTCCGGGCCGAAGCCTGGCTCAACGGCGTGCTCAGGGTGGGGCATAAGGCCAACTACGTTGCCTCTTTGGTTTCGAAGACCAGCAATGTCATTCATCGAACCGTTTGGGTTTACCTCTAGGTACCTAAATGTGACAAGACCTTCACCCTCGAGCATCTTCAAAGTCTCTTGAGTGGCGATGTAGCCACCCTCACCGTTTTTTAGAGGGATGGTGATTTCTTCGTCCTTTTGAAAAGCACTAGTCCAAGCCGAGTCAATACTCTCAACTCGGACTTTCTGGTCGCGGCATACGAAGTGCTGCTTCTCATTTCTAATCAGCCCACCAGGCAGAAGTTGGGATTCAACAAGGATCTGGAAGCCGTTGCAGATACCAAGAACGGGCAGGCCTCCGGCCGCTTTTTTGATGATGGTCTTCATCACAGGGGCCTGGGCCGCTATTGCTCCGCAACGCAAATAGTCCCCGTAGCTAAATCCACCTGGAAGCACTACCGCATCAACGTTTTTGATTGTTTTGTCTGCGTGCCACAGAGCTACCGGCTCGCCACCGGCTAGCCGGATAGCCCTGGCCGCATCGCGGTCATCTAGTGAGCCTGGAAAAGTGACGACGCCGATTTTCATTTACTAGTCTTGCTCGATTGAAACTTCGACCACGTCTTCGATCACACCATTTGATAGAAAGCCCTCGGCTATTTTCTTAGCCTCTGCAAGCTGGGCATCGGTTGGTGCAGTTGCGTAGTGAAGTTCAATGCGCTTGCCGATTCGAACTGCGGTGATGGCTGGGTGTCCCGAGCGCTCCAGCGCTTTGGCAACCGCTTTACCCTGGGGGTCTAGAAGGTCCTGCTTTGGCATTACCTGAACGACGATTTTCGGCAACTTTTGGCCCCCTACGGTGGCTACAACAACTGGGAATACTTCAAAGTTTACTGGTTTGTCGACTCCAGCTTTTCGCGCAACTCCGTATAGCGCGAACTAGTTCGGGCAACTACTTCTTCGCTTAATCGAGGAGGCTTCGAGGCTCCATCGGGATCCCAGTTTTGGAGCAGCCAGTTTCGAACAATTTGCTTATCGAAGCTCTCGTTTCGATTGCCAGCATCGTAGGCCGATCTTTCCCAGTACCTGCTCGAATCGGGAGTTAGAACCTCATCACCCAAAAGCAGTTCTCCAGTTGCAGGGTCTGCCCCGAACTCGAACTTGGTATCGGCCAATATCAAGCCCGCTTGTTCCGCAATAACGCTCGCAATAGCAAATACTTCAAGGGAACGCGCTCGCAAATTGTTGGCAATTTCATCACCCACAAGTTCAATGACGCGTTCGAAGGTTATGTTTTCGTCGTGGGAGCCAAGCTCCGCTTTGAACGCCGGGGTAAAAATTGGTTCAGGTAGTTTGTCACCGTCTTGAAGTCCCTTAGGCAAAACGATGCCGCAGATTTGGCCGGTGTCTAGGTATTCCTTGTATCCAGAGCCTGCAATATATCCCCTCACGACGCACTCGATTGGATACATCGAAAGTTTTTTAGCAACCGTTGCCCGCTCCGCTACTTCTGAAGGAACTTGGATGTTTTCAGCCAAATGATTTGGAGTTGTCAGCTTTTCAAACCAAAAGTTCGTAACCTTGGTCAAGTTGTCGCCCTTGCCTGGAATCTCAGGATCCAAGATATTGTCGAATGCACTAATTCGATCTGAAGCCACAATCAAAATTAGATCCGATTGCGAAGAATTCTCGGACTCGTACAGGTCTCGCACCTTGCCGCTATAGACATGCCGCCAACCGGAAATGGCCTCCGGCACTTTATTCAGCAACCTTGGCTGCGATGTCCGATCTGAAATGGGATCCATCAAGTTTGATTCTGCTTATTGCTTTGTAGGCGCGCTTGCGCGCCTTGTTGAAGCTCTTACCCACCGCAACAACCGATAACACTCGGCCAACGGGCGAGGCGTAGCAAACCTCGACGCCTTTTACTCGCTCGGCCATTTCAATGCCGGAAACCTCACGGACATCAGCTTGTGTGGTTGGGTAACCTTCGCTAGCCAGCACTACTGTAACTGCCTTGTCAGGCGAAAAGGTAGCCTCGGGGGAGCTATCGAGGTGGCCAGTTGCTGCTTTATAAAGCAAGGACTCCAGCGGAGTAATGAGCCTTCGAAGCACAACTTGGGTTTCTGGGTCTCCGAAGCGGGCGTTAAATTCAATAACTCTGATTCCTCGGTCGGTGACTATTAGCCCGCAGTATAAAAGCCCAACAAAAGGCGCACCCAGTCTTGCAAGCTCTTGAATTGTTGGAAGGGCAACGGTGTCCTCAACTTGTTGAACGAAGTTCTCGTCCAACCACGGAAGCGGGCTATAGGCACCCATTCCTCCAGTGTTTGGCCCTTGGTCTAAATCAAATGCTCTCTTGAAATCTTGAGCCGGGGAAAGTGGCATAACGGACACACCGTCAGATAAAAAGAACAGGCTTACTTCTGGTCCGGTGAGAAACTCCTCAACCAAAATCCCCATTGAAATGTACTGCGCAGCATGGTCTAGAGCTGCCTTGGCATCGTCAGTGACGATCACACCTTTTCCGGCAGCAAGTCCATCTGCTTTTAAAACAAATGGAGTCCCGAAGTCTTCCATGGCTTGCTCAACCTCGGCAAGTGTTTTGCACTGCCTTGCCATCGCGGTTGGCACTCCAGCTGCGGCCATGACTTGCTTCGCGAAAGATTTACTTCCCTCTAGTTGGGCGGCAAGTTTGCTTGGACCAAACACCGCAACACCTTGAGATCTAAGTGCATCGGAAACACCGGCAACTAGAGGAGCTTCTGGGCCAATGATTGCCAGCTCAATTTCATGCTCAAGGGCAAACTTAGAAACATCCAGCGGGTTGTTTGGATCGAGGTCAGTTTCGCAAACAACTTGTTTTGCAATGCCACCGTTACCTGGGGCAACTAAAATGTCATTTTTTTCGGTACCGGTTCTAAGCAGTGATTTGACGATGGCGTGCTCACGCGCACCTTGACCGAGAACCAGAATCTTCATCCTCCCCAGTTTAGTTAGCTGGCAACAGCCAAGGTTTGTAGGCTGTTAGCTGTGATGCGCCGAAAGATAAAAACCCCAGATGGCCAAGCAGCCATTGAGGCATATCTTGCAGGTTCGGCATCTAATGAACAACTCGCAACTGGGGTTAGGTTTTTGCTGGAAGAACTCGGGAGCAATCATCCAGGAAACGCGGTGGAGGTTCGAATTCCTCCCTTTGGGGCGGTTCAGTGCATCAAGGGTCCAAGCCATAGCCGCGGCACCCCAGCCAACGTCGTTGAGATGGATCCAGAAAGCTGGATCGAGCTTTGTCTTGGAAGATTAACCTTTGAGCAACTGCTGACCGATTCAAAGCTCTCCGCCTCAGGGAATCGGTCAGATCTGGCCGGATTGTTCCCTATATTTGTTGCATGAGCCAAAAACCCACTGTTTCCTCGGAAGAGGTAAGCATTAGGCGTGCTCCAAAGTATTTGCACTTTGCCCTGACTGGATTCATTCTTGGAATTCTTATCGCACTGCTTGCGGGCCTTAGCTCCCCGGAGGTTGTCGGACTGCTGGTTGTCTTTGGCGGAATCGCTGGCGGTGGAATCGGAATCCTTCTGGCACTTTTACTGGACATAGTTTTTAGGAGAAGTGGCAAAAAGCTTCAGGCCACTAAAATTGTAGAGTGATGCGCGGCGACGGCAGACTAAACCATGACCTAATTCCCGGGGAAAAAGGTCCTCAGGATCAGTGTGGCGTTTTTGGAGTTTGGGCTCCAGGCGAAGAAGTAGCAAAGCTCACATACTTTGGTCTCTATGCCCTTCAGCACCGCGGTCAAGAATCCGCCGGAATCGCAACTTCTAATGGAAAAAAACTCACCGTCTATAAAGACATGGGTCTTGTTTCACAAGTTTTTTCAGAGTCAGCTTTGGAATCTTTGGTTGGCCACGTCGCAATTGGACACACCCGATACTCAACAACCGGTTCTTCTTCTTGGAGAAATGCTCAGCCAACTCTTGGCCGCACAGCTTCTGGAACAGTTGCCCTTGGTCATAACGGAAACCTAACCAACACCGCAGAGCTACTAGAGATGCTTCGAAGTCGCTACCCAGATCAGTCCGATAACGAGATAACTGGCGGTAACACAACAGATACCGCTGTGCTAACTGCCCTGCTTGCTGGAAACCCTGATAACTCCTTGGAAAACACCGCAATGGAACTTCTACCCCTGGTTCGAGGAGCGTTTTGCTTGGTTTTCATGGACGAGCAGACCCTTTACGCAGCCCGCGACCCTCAAGGGGTCAGACCCCTTGTGCTTGGAAGACTAAACAGCGGTTGGGTAGTTGCCTCTGAATCCGCAGCTCTAGATATCGTTGGGGCATCCTTTGTTCGCGAGGTTGAGCCAGGTGAGCTAATCGTGATCGATGAAAACGGGCTTCGCTCCATGATTTTTGCAAAGCCTAAAAGGGCTGGCTGCGTTTTTGAGTATGTGTATCTGGCAAGGCCAGATACTTCAATAAATGGCAAAAACGTCTATGACGCCAGAGTTGATATGGGTAAAGCCTTAGCTCGTGAGTATCCAGTGGAGGCAGACCTCGTTATTCCAACACCAGATTCAGGAACTCCGGCAGCAATTGGTTTCAGTCAAGAGTCGGGAATTCCTTTTGGACATGGACTGGTAAAAAACGCCTACGTTGGTCGAACCTTCATCGAACCAAGCCAAACTATTCGTCAGCTCGGCATCCGGCTTAAGCTCAATCCGCTAAAAGAAGTAATCAAAGGCAAAAGAATCATCGTGGTCGATGATTCCATTGTTCGTGGAAACACTCAGCGAGCACTAGTTCAAATGCTTCGTGAAGCAGGAGCTAAAGAAATCCACGTAAGGATTTCATCGCCACCGATTACTTGGCCATGTTTTTACGGAGTTGACTTCGCTACCCGAGCAGAACTAATTGCGACAGGTCTCGCACCAGATGATGTTCGCGAATCAATCGGTGCAGATAGCCTCGGCTATCTTTCCAAGGATGGAATGATCGCAGCCTCCGAGCAAAAAGAATCTGAGCTTTGCACCGCTTGCTTCACAGGGGAGTATCCAATCGAATTACCAACCGCAGATCGACTAGGTAAGAACCTTCTAGAACGAGGCGTAGCGTCGATTCCAGTCGATGGCAGTTTCAACAAAGTGGTCAATGACTGAGCCTTACGCCGCTAGCGGCGTAGACACTGAAGCCGGAGACCTTGCTGTTTCTTTGATGAAAAAGGCAGTTAGCGCTACCCATAACGACAAAGTCTTTGGATCTCTTGGCGGCTTTGCCGGGGCTATGGATGTCTCGTTCCTCAAAAGCTACGCCCAGCCGCTTCTTGCAACCTCAACCGACGGGGTTGGAACCAAAGTTGCTATTGCGCAGGCAATAGATAAGCACGACACCATTGGCCAAGACCTTGTTGGCATGGTGGTTGATGACATCGTGGTGATGGGCGCAAAAAGCCTTTTCATGACCGACTACATCGCCTGCGGAAAACTCGTTCCAGACCGTATCGCAGATATTGTCACTGGAATTGCCACGGCCTGCAAAAAGGTGGACGTGGCATTGCTTGGAGGCGAAACGGCTGAACACCCAGGACTGCTTGGGCCAGACGACTACGACGTGGCGGGTGCAGCGGTAGGAGTTGTTGAGGCAAAAAAAGTTTTAGGCCCGGAGAAAGTTGAAGTTGGCGATGTGGTTCTTGGTTTGGCATCCTCGGGTCTTCATTCCAATGGCTACAGTCTTGTGCGCAAGATTGTTGCGGACAGCAAACTTGATTACACAAATTCTGTTCCGGAGTTTGGAACAAAGTCACTGGGCGAGGTCCTGCTCGAGCCAACTATGTTGTACACCGGAATCTTGAACCAGTTGTTGGAATCGGAGCTAGGGGATTCGGTCCACGCACTCTCACACATCACAGGTGGCGGAATCGCCGCCAACCTTTCAAGAGTCTTACCTGCTGGCGTTGCACTAGAAGTTGAAAGAGCGTCTTGGTCACCACACGATGTATTTAGAGTGTTGGCCGAGTGGGGCGCTTACTCGCTCGAATCTCTCGAGGGCACCTGGAATCTAGGTCTTGGGTTTGCGGCGGTTGTGAGAGCAGATAAGGCAGCAGAGGTTTCTGCGAAGTTAAATTCTCTAGGTGTGAAGACTTGGCAGCTTGGTGCCATCGAGACCGCTAGCGATGTTTCAGGTTTTGTGACAAGCGCCAAGGGTGTTCAAGGAGGAGCTGTAAGGCTAGCTGGGGCTTACGCCTAGGCCTCAGGGTAAAAATTCACAGCCCCACGAACCCAAACCGTGACCTTCATGCCTACCTCTGGAGCAAAAGGACCTGAAGACCTGGCCCGAATCAATTGCTTTGGAGTCTTAACTTCAACGACTGCATCGTGACCAAAAAACTGCCTTCCAACAACAATCGAGTCGCCGTTGAGGTCGGGCTGCAGGTAAAAGTTCTCCGGACGGATAGCAACCTTGCCAAGACTTCCCTCTGTGGCCGAGTTCAGCAAAGTCAGCTGCCCCAAAGAGGTTTTGACTTTGCCACTTTCAATAACGCCGTCAACAATGACTGAGTCGCCAAGAAATGTTGCAACGCCAAGGTCAACTGGAGCTGAGTAAATCTCTCTTGGGTTTCCAACCTGTGCGAAGTTCCCATCGCGAAGTAGCGCGACTCGATCTGCAATCGACAGCGCTTCTTCTTGGTCGTGGGTGACCAAGATAGTTGTCGAAGAGACCTTATCGAGCACCTGCTTTAT
>WLGB01000005.1 GCA_009703455.1 Actinomycetota bacterium | reverse complement strand
GGTGAGGGTGTCATTTCCGGAACCACCGGTTAGGTTTTCAACAGTTGCAAAGGTGTCGGTTCCAACACTTGATGAGCCAGTCATAGTTGCGACAATTGAGATCGACTCAGAAGAGAAACTGACGGTGTCTGTGCCATCCCCACCAGTCAGGGTGTCGTTGCCTGCTCCGCCATTCAAAGTGTCGTTGCCTGCTCCGCCAGTGAGGACGTTTGCAGCGCCATCCCCGGTGAGGGTGTCATTTCCGGAACCACCGGTTAGGTTTTCAACAGTTGCAAAGGTGTCAGTTCCAACACTTGATGAGCCAGTCATAGTTGCGACAATTGAGATCGACTCTGAAGAGAAACTGACGGTGTCTGTGCCATCCCCACCAGTCAAGGTGTCGTTTCCTGCTCCGCCGTCGAGTGTGTCGTTTCCTGCGCCACCAACAATTGTGTCGTTGCCGGGTCCACCCAGTATTATATCGTCTCCGCCGTTTCCGACAAGAATGTCGTTTCCCCCGAGACCGCAAATCACATCCGCCGATTCGGTACCAGCAATGACATCATTCCCAGTCGTCCCAGTGATTGTGCAAACTACAGCATTAGCTGGATTGGCGGTGAATATCGTAAATGAAACAGCCCCTAGAAATGCGGAAATGGCTAGTGTCTTGAATACCTGTTTATGTCTCATAACGTTATTCCCCATCAATCCGCTCCAATGCGTTGTTTGACAAAGTATAGCTCGCTGGAAACCGCGCAAGTCAGTCTAAGTGTAAAGTGTCGACGCAGAAGAAATTTCGTATTTAGTGAGCCCATTGAACCCGTGACCGACAGATTATGAGTCCGCTACTCTAAACAGCTGAGCTAACTCCCCAAAGGTCAGTGGAGAGCCTACTGCTCCTCGCGACGAAGCCTTTCAGCTGCTTTCTTGATGCCTTTTCGAACTCGAATCTCGATTCGCCTAGCAGCGAAAGCGACATCCTCGCGCACTTCTTCAATCCGCTCGATTACATCCCCGCGTGCTTCTTCAGCTCTTTGGCGAAGATCTGCGCTGGCTGATTCAGCACGGGCCCTAAGTTCCGCGGAGCGCTGTCGGGCAAGCATTATGGAACGGCTGACTCTTTTGCTTAGCTGCCCAATCGGAAGACTGTAAGTTGCCAAGTTGTCGGCGGACTCTTCACGCTCCTCAGCCTCTCCTCTGTACAGCCCCTCAAAGATTCTGATCGTTCGGTCGATATCGTGCGATTCGATAAGGTGAAGAGAGTTTTCTGAGAGGCGATCTAGTTCTTCTTGGCTTGCGGTTAGTACCTTCTTTAGAGCTGCAGAAAAAGCCTGGACATCGTCGGGCGGGAACAAGTAACCATTGTCACCGTCATGAACCAGATGGGGCAGTGCCATGGCATCAGCTGCCACAACCGGCCGGCCTGAGGCCATGGCTTCCATGGTCGCTATTGACTGAAGCTCAGCGATAGAAGGCATAGCGAACAAAGTGGCTCTTTCATAAGCTTTAGGGAGCTCCCGGTCATTTATGTGTCCGCGGAATTCAATGTTTTTGTTGATGTCGAGTTCTTGTGCCAAATTCTCGAGATACTCACGCTCTCCCCCATCACCAACAATCTCAACTTGCACGTCAAGTTCCTTTGGAAGCAGAGCCACCGCTTTTAGCAGGTTGTGGACATGTTTTTCGTAGTCCAGGCGGCCCAAGAACAATATTCTTGGGTTTTCGTTAGATGTCGGGGTTTGGTTAGCAAACTTTGACGCTTCGATGCCACAGGAAACGGCAAGAACCCCAGTAAGCCCGGATGCTTTTTCTAGCAGCTCGGCAGCTCTCCTAGTTGGAGTGGTGACAACATCTGCTTTTTTGAGAACCCTTCCGGCGTCTTTCCAAGCTAGGTTCATCACCCATTTCTCCGCCCATCGGGGAATCACGAGTGAGTACTTGATCAAGTTCTCGGGCATTATGTGGTTGGTGGCGATAACTCTTATTCCAAGCTCTTGTGCCGATTTCAAGAGGTAGCGGCCGACAATCATGTGTGAGTTGATGTGAACAGCATCGGGCTTGATTTGTCTCAAGAGTTTGTTTGCTTTGGCCTTCAGCTTGAATGGCCATGCAAATCGAAGAGTCTTGTGTTGAATCACCCGGAAGCTTTTTAGTCTGTGAACCATCATCGGAGAGCCATCGTGGACTTCCGTGAAACTTCCTGGGGTCTTATTGTGGGCCGGAGCAATCACGTGAACTTCGTTGCCAGATCTAACTAGCCCAGCTGCTAGGCGTTCAGCAAAACGTGAAGCTCCGTTAATATCCGGTGGGAAGGTATCGCAAGCTATCACCACTCGAAGTGGCATAGAGGTAGTTAGCGTCTCAGTCAATTTATGTGCCTTGCGAAGCTTTATCGAAGTTAGCTCTGGATAAAGTTTACTTCACTGTCCGTTTCAGTGGACGAAGCTCTGGATGGACCCTAGAAAGCAGATAAACCCCGGAAACAGCAACCGCTCCACTAAAGCTAAGGGCGACAATTGAGGCGGTACTGGCTTGCTGGGCCTCCCCTAGAACTCCAATTGCAATGCCAATAGCAACCATTGGGTCAATCACGGTAAGGCCCGCGATCACCAAATCAGGTGGTCCTGAGGAGTATGCGTTTTGTACAAACCAACCTCCCAAGAAAAGTGCTCCGATCATGCTCAGCAATGCAATACCCGTGAGTAGGTCGTAGTCCATCTGGTAGAGACGTTGGATTACCACTTTTGCCAAAGTGGCAATGAATCCATAGAGCACTCCCGCGCCAAGAATGTAAGTGAGCGCCTTGGCCCGTTTTCCAAAAGTGAAAAACAATAATCCAAATGCAGCAAGTATCATTACCAATAGACCAAGCACCTGAAGCAGGTTCTGGTCGGTTAGCTCCACCTGTGATGCCACGCTCGATGCGGTCACAACAAATCCCCCAACGCCAAAAGTTGAGAGCCCGATTGCCAAAATCGTTGCGCGATTTAGGCGAGTCTTGGTAGACCTGGCATTGAGTAGGGACGTGATCACAAGAGCGATAGCTCCAACTGGCTGCACGACAATCAATGGAGCCAAAGTTAGAGCAGATACTTGCAATACCATGCCAAGACCCATTAGCCCAAGCCCTGAGATCCACCTGGGCCTAACAAACAACTTGGCCAGTTCTTTTATCGACAGCGATCCCCGTAGCCTTGGAGAATTCTCTCGCCCTTTGATAACTGCCTGATTTTGAAATTGAGCACCAAACGCCAAGGCAACCGCGGCCAACATGGCCAGTCCAATCGCAAGTTCTCTTAGTTCAGGTCCCAATTCACTACCTCAATCGCCAAATCCGAGCCTAGCGCCGTTCCTGCGCTCTCAGGATGAGCCAAACAGCTAGATTTGAACAGTGATTAGACCTATCCGCATCTATGGAGACCCAGTTTTGCACCAACGTGCGGCTGAGGTTGTGGAATTTGACCAGAAACTAAAGGATTTGGTCTCTGACATGTTCGACACCATGGATAAGGCCCCTGGGGTGGGCCTTGCGGCCCCTCAGATTGGCGTTGGCCTGAGGGTTTTTGTCTATAGCTACCCAGACGATGACGGTAATCCAAGAAGGGGGGTAATAATCAACCCCAGCCTTTCTCACAGTCCCCTTCCTCGAGGTGAGCTAGATGAAGAGCTGGAGAGCGAAGGCTGCTTGTCATTCCCCGGTGAGCGCTTTAGCCTTCATCGGGGAGAAACTGTAGTTGTTGAGGGAGTTGACCTCGATCAAAAGCCAGTTCGAATAGAAGCCGACGGCTGGTTCGCTCGGATTTTCCAACACGAGTTCGATCACCTAAACGGCATCGTCTACGTTGACAAACTGGATTTTGATTCAAGGTCCCAAGCTTTTGAGGCGATGGCAAAACTTGGCTGGAACAAACCAGGAGTCTCTTGGATGCCCGGGGTTGACAACCTAGAGGACTAGAACCAGACCCTTAAGAGTGCTGCAGTTCCAGCAGCCACCACTACAACCACGATAAAAGGCATTCTGAAGTAAAACAGCACGCCTGAAAGCAAAATTGCTGGCAGCCTAGCATCTAAAGTGACCCCCTCAGGTGACACAAAAGTTTGGATGCCAACCAGGGCCGCGAGAAGTGCAACTGTCAGCAAGCTTGCTAGATCCTTGATTTTTGGATTCGAGACAAATCGTTCAGGCACCAAATATCCAAGCAGCTTCCACGAGTACACCAATGCGCTTGAAACCATTACCGCCACCCATAAAGTCACTGCTTCCCTCCCCGCAGTCCATAAATCCAAAAACCCAGCGCCAGACCAGCTGTAATCAAAACTGGAATGCCTGCCGGGAGCAAAGCCGACAAAAAAGTGGCCAAAAATGCCGAGGCAACTGCTAGTACCAGCAGTTTTGATTGATTCAGCCTTGGCCAAATAAGACCAAGAAAAGCGGCCGCTGCGGCCGCATCAAGACCGTAGTCGCTTGGGTTCCCAAGCTGGGAGCCCAATACAGCTCCTAGAAATGTAAAAAGGTTCCAAAAGACAAATACGGCGGCACCAGTTAGCCAGAAACCCAATCGCTCGTTTTTCAAGTCAGGTTCTTGAGAGAGTGAAACCGCGTTTGACTCGTCAATAGTTAGTTGGGCAGCTAAGGGTCTAACCAGAGCCGATACTGAAACAATGGGGTTCATTCGAATTGCGTAGAACCCATTTCTCAGACCAAGTAGCCAAGCTGACAATATCGCAGGCACAACTCCTGCTCCAGTTGCTATTACGCCAATAAAGGCAAACTGGCTGCCACCGCTAAACATCAAAACGCTTAGCGCCATGGTTTGCCAAAGGTCTAGCCCTGCTGAAACCGATAAGGCGCCAAAGGAGATTCCGTAGAGCCCGGTTGCAACTCCTACGCCGAGTGAAACTGCAGCCACCGAAGGTTGTTTATTCGCCATCAAGTAGACCCGATCGTTGAAGACGAATCACTAATTCCGAGGCCGTCTTAACAGGGAGTTTATCAACTAACCCAGTAAGGCTTTTTAGCTCAAAGTTCTCCAGCTCGGCAGCGTCCCCTTTTTTCCAGACTGATTGCAATCTTCTAAGATTGCTTTCGAGTTTTTGGGGAAGGTCCCCTACCAGTCGCAAAAGATCTTGGTTGAGTTCGCGAGACGGGGTCTCAGCCAAAACCAGACTATAAAGCTCACCGAGCGATAATGCCTGGTCCCCCGTCTTCGCGGCTGCTATGGCATTCATTAGAGCCTCAGGTCCCTGCTCTAGTGAAACTACCTGTGATACTCCCTCTTCTAGGGCGGCAAGTAGTAGTGTCGGCTGATCAAATGCCGAAGTCAAAACACATGCGGTAGCTTGCTTGATTCCAACCAATGACCTAAGCGACTGGTAAAAACTCACGCCAGCCCCTGATGCCAATCGCTGATTGATAACCAGAACGTCGATCAACCCATCAGCTACTGCAACAAGATCTTCGGACAAGCCGTCGGATTCAAAAACAATCTCAAATTTAGGATTGGAAGAGATGATCATTTTGCGGCCAAAACGGACATCTGAGTCCGAATCAAGCAGGGCAACACGAACTAGCTGCTTCATTTAGGCTGAAGTATCCTGGGCTGCCCTTATTGCTTCCACTGGGAAGGTGGCCGATACAGTGAAACCAACCCCTACGGCTCGCTGAACCTCCAGCGACCCCCCGAAACTTTCAGCTCGTTCTCGCATGGCTGTAATACCAGGGCCAGTTACCTTCTCGAGCAACGAATCAATATCGTCTTCAACGTCATAAGGAAGTGGCATCCCATTTGCGCCTAAGGCAGACTTTCGCTCAACTTCAACGCCGTTGTCCTTTACCAATACCTGGAATCCATTTTCGAGCCAAGATATTTCTATCGTTGCCTTAGTGCCCTTTGGATTGTGCCGTTTTGCATTCAGCAATGCTTCGAAGATGATTCGATAGATAGCGAGTTCAGCCGACTGATCCAGCGCAAAACGAGCACCAAAGTATGAAACCGAGACGTCTAGTCCGGTTTCACGCATTGCGATTGTAAGAGAGTCCAAATCTTCAAGACTTGGAGGGGCGGAGGAAACCATTTCGCCAAGGTTAATCATGTCGAAAAGCCTACGAAGATCGGCATGTGCATATTTTGCGCTCGAAAGGGTTTTCTCCAGAGCTCTCACTGCTGCCTCAGGGCTTGCCTTCGCTGCGTAGAGACCTCCCTCAGCATTGGTGATCACAGATGAAATTCTCTGAACAACGCTCTCGTTGATTTCCCCTGCAATTTCAAAACGCTTGGACTGCTCGGCTAATTGAATGGAGAGTGCAAGTTGCTGCTTTTCGTAAGCCAGCCTGTCGATGTCGCTCCCGACGGTGAGCAGTCTTGAGATGAGTAGTTGACCAAAGATCCACATTAAGGTGATCATGCTTATAGCCAAAAGCCCAAAGATAACAAAAGTGAGCGCTCGACCGGCTTCGGTCAACTCAATAGTTCCACCAAAAATCGCCAAATCCAGGGTTGGATTAAAAGCCAGGTCGGCCGCAAAGGCCAGACCCCCAAAAACTGAGGCCACGTAATTTACTTCTCGCCAGGGTTTTTGGCTAAATGACCCCGTGGCAAATGCAACTAGAAGTAGGCCAATCAATGCAAAAACTGGAAGCAATGAAAAACTAACTTGCATTGTGCTGAAGATTAGAACTAGAGCCGAAGTAAGAAAGCTAAAACGTCTGATAAACAGCAAGCTTGCTGACATTACTAAAGAACAAAGAAGAGCTAAGAGCCCTTGAGTGGCGAAGTCGAGCGCGCCAAAAACAACAAAAACAAAAGTTGCTAACAGGATCTCTGGAATCCAGTTTTTCCGTTGAATCCACCGAATCATCTGGACCTCCTGAAAGTGGCCATTTATTCACAGAAATTAGTGGCTCCCCGGCTTGGACTCGAACCAAGAACCTATCGGTTAACAGCCGATTGCTCTGCCAATTGAGCTACCGAGGAATGCTTACGCAGCCTCCAACACTACCAAAAAAAGTCGCCTCCCAAAGGCTCAGTACCCAAGGTCTGGGTCTACTTCTCCGAGCCAGTCACCAAAGCCAAGAAAGGCCCTGACGTTGTGCTCTAGTCGAATAGCAAAGTGCCTCATCACGATCTCCTTGGTGTCGGCGGTGTGAGGGGTGACGATTAGATCGTCTCGGCCAAACATTGGATGTCCTTCGGGCAGAGGCTCGGGGTCGGTGACATCAACTGCGGCCCCCGCCAATAGGCCAGTATCTAGAGCGGTCAGCAAGTCCGAGGTTTTTACTATCGGACCACGGGCCACGTTTATCAGGAAGGCCCCAGGCTTCATCTTGGAAAATAGATTCAAACCAAACAGACCTCTGGTTTGCTCCGTTAATGCGCACGCAATCACAACAAGATCTGCCTCTGAGATTCTGGTTGGGAGGTCATCTAACCCGAAAGTGGAAACGGCACCGTTCAACTGCTTGCTCGAGTTGTTTCGACAGACTGAAATTTTTGCACGGAACGGCTTGAGTATTTCGATGAGCTCTTGGCTAATCCCTCCTGCGCCAACAAGTAAAACGTTGGAGTCATAGAAACTAACTGCTTCGCGTTTTCCCCAACTGGTGGCTTTGATGCGCACAGGGAGGTTTCGACCTAGAGCCAGCGCCAAGGCCAGCGCATGTTCGGCTACTGGTTCCTTGTAAGAACCCTTTGCGCTTGTGAAGCGAACTTTCGCCCTGAGTAAATCCGCAAAGGCATCCACTCCCGCAAAAGGAAGTTGAACCCACTCGAGCTGGGGATTAGTGTCAATTGCTCTGGCAAGAAGTTCAGGGCTCGAGTAGTCAGTCCAGATAAGGGCTCTAACTGCTGGTGAAAGAGGTGCTACTTGTCCACCCGCGTCTAAAACCGCGACTTCGTAAGCTTCGAAACTCTTAGGCTCGATAGCAACCAGATTATTAGCCACCCTGAAGATTCCTCCTTCTCTCCTCGATGGAAACTAGCTCCTTTTGGATGGTAGAAATCTTTTCTGTTTCCGAAGGGTCAAGCTGTCGAAGGACAGCCTGCATAGAAAGTTTTTGTCTGGTTAGCAAATTTATGAATCCGCTGTTGACTACCCCGGCAACATACCTTGCAAGTTCCTGATCGTTGCCGGCAGGCAATTCGGTTGCCGCCAAAGATCTCAGGCTCGAGTGAAGCCCTGCATCTAGAGTCTGAGCAATACCAGCTAGCCAATTGGGATCGTCTTTGAGCTCGAGATTTTTCCTAATTCCAACGGCAACGGCTGCATGAACTCCTGCCAGGAAGTCACCTTCAACTAGCTCCGTGATATCTCTCAGTGTAATTAGCGAAGGATGCTGGATGATGACCTCCAGGAGCTGCCGCTCGAACCGAATTACAGGATCTTTGAGGTCGGGAGCCTGAAAGCTGGCGGCTATTGGCATGTCAGGAACTGGGTCTTGACGAAGAGGCGCAACAGCAGTGACTACCTTTTCCTTTATAGCCCGATCAACTAATGCGCTTACCTCAGAAAGGTCAAGATTGACCCAGTTGGCAAGTTCTCTTATGTAAACAGAGCGAAGTGCGGAATCTCTAATAGTTGCAATCACACCCGCAGACGCCCGGGCTGCCCCAACGCGTCCCTCAACCGATTCGAGATTGAAGTTTTTCATTTTCTGCTTTATTGCAAACTCATAAATTGGTTTTTTGTTCTCAATCATCAAAACCACTGCTTCGTCGCCTTTTTGCACCCGAAGATCAGATGGGTCTAGACCATCGGGTCCAACTGCTATGAAGCTGTTGGCGTGGAACTTATCGGCGTCGGCGAAGGCACGCATCGCCGCTTTTTGACCAGCTTCATCCGGATCGAAAGTAAAGATGACCTCGGCAGGTTTATCAACGTTGGCTGAGAGCATGCGATTCAAAATGCGGATGTGCTCGTCCCCGAAGGCAGTTCCGCAAGTCGCAACGGCTGCAGTGACACCTGCTAGGTGGCAAGCCATTACATCTGTGTAGCCTTCAACAACAACTACCCTTTGGGACTTTGAGATTTCCTTCTTTGCAAGATCGATTCCATAAAGCACCGCCGACTTGTGGTAGACCGGGGTCTCAGAAGTGTTTAGATACTTTGGACCCTGATCGTCGTCAAAGAGCTTCCTAGCACCAAAGCCAATCACCTGATTCGAAGTATCTCGAATAGGCCAGATTAGTCTTCCGCGGAACTTATCGTAAAGACCCCTCTCGCCTTTCGAAGAAAGCGAGGATGTGATTAGCTCTTCCTCAGTAAATCCCATTGACTTCAAGTGATCAGTGAGATTGTTCCAACCCTTTGGGGCAAAGCCGACACCAAATAGTTGTGCTGCGGCTTTGTCAAAACCTCGAGATTTTAGAAAGTCCCTACCGGGGATAGCGGCATCGGTCATCAACTGCTCTTGGAAATAGTTTGCTGCCGCGAGATTAGCTTCATAAATGCGTGCCTTTTGACCTTGGTCGGGTCCCTTCGCGCCAGCTTCGTAAGTTAGCGTAAATCCCACTTTGGCCGCTAAGTTCTCGACTGCCTCATAGAAACTTAGAGATTCCATTTCCTGGAGGAACTTATAAACATCCCCTCCTGCACCGCAACCGAAACAGTGGTAAAAACCCTGTAAAGGTCTGACGTTGAAAGATGGCGACTTCTCTTGGTGAAATGGGCAAAGACCTTTTAGGCTGCCGGCACTGGCTGGTTTCAAGGCTACGTATGAACCGACAACGTCGGCGATGTTTACCCGGGCCTTTACTTCTTCAATATCTCTGGAGCTGATTTTCCCCGCCATCAGCTAATCCTATTTACCAATCAGTTCGGCGTGAAGATTCAAAGCTGACACGTCCGTCAGTGAAGCTACTTGATCAACAATCACTCGGTGCTTTTCGCTGTCGGATTTTGCCTTCGCCCAAACTGCCCGGCAGTAATGGTCAAGGTGCTTTCCATTGCCAGCTAGCAGAGCATCTGCCAGATCTGTCAAAACCTCACGCTGCCAAGCGTAATAGGGCTGACGTTTTTCATCGCTCATCAAAAAGGCGGATACAGTGCCTTTTAAGACTGCGATTTCAGTTCGCACATCGGCAGGCACTGAAAGGCTTCCGTTATAGCGAACCACGTGTTCTGAACTGTTTGCAGCCAAAGTATGAGATGTGGATCGGCCGACGAACGATCCAATTAAGTAGCTAGTGAGGTTTTTAAGTGTTGCCTGGTCAGCCAGTGATGAGGAATACTCAGACAGCCAGTACATGTTCGTGCTTAGTCTGTTAAAGGCAAGTTCGATATCGGAGATTAAAATCTCCGGCCCTGCCCAGCTCTGGATCTTCTCGAAAAGCTCTTTGTGATTATTCTTCGATGAAAGTTCAGCAAGGTCGACATACCCGGAGACAACAGCGTCCTCGAAATCGTGAACCGAATACGCCACATCGTCAGCAAAATCCATAACCTGCGCTTCGATGCATTTCCTAGCCAAAGGAGCGCCGAGTCTAAGAAAGTCAAACACCTCACAATCGTCCTCGTAAAAACCAAACTTTACGGATTGATTGCCGCCGACTTCTGCGGTGCCTTCGCTTCTAGCCCACGGGTATTTACAGGAAGCATCAAGGCTTGCCCTGGTTAGATTCAGTCCACGAGTTTGACCGGTAGCGTCGATTACTTTCGGTTCGATCCGGGATAGCAGCCTGAGAGTTTGGGCGTTGCCCTCGAATCCACCAAAGTCTTCTGCCCAAATACCGAGGGCTTTTTCGCCGTTGTGACCAAAGGGAGGGTGACCTAGGTCGTGAGCTAAGCAGGCGGTATCAACAACGTCTGGATCGACACCTAGCGCCTCTGCCATTTCACGCCCAACTTGAGCCACCTCAAGAGAGTGCGTGAGTCTGGTGCGCGCAAAGTCACCGTTAGTTGGCGAGAGCACCTGCGTCTTTGCTCCCAGACGGCGAAGAGCTGATGAATGCAAAACTCTTGCCCGATCCCTGGCAAATTCACCACGCTTAGCGGAGTTGGTTCGATCTTCTGGAACGAATCTTTCGAAGTCACTGGCTTCATAACCGGGAGTAACCATCTATCCCCCCGAAACACTTAGCTCGGCTTCCAAAAGACTGGCCTTTGCGGATTCGCCGAGCTCTCTGGAGTCCAACCAGTGCTCTGGTAGTGCGCAGCTTTTTACTGATCCCGCTCTTCCACGAGGTCCTTCTGCTTCTTCGCCTGGGTACGGCATCGATCCATCGAGAGTTCCTAGGATTTGGTCCATGTGCTCCAAGTTTTCAACGCTTGCAAGAGCTGCCCTAAAGTCTCCGCCAACGGGATATCCCTTGAAGTACCAGGCAACGTGTTTTCTGATATCCCTGCAGGCTCGAAGCTCATCTTCAAAAAACTCGATTAACAGCACGGCGTGCTTTTTGAAAGCCTCTGCAACTTCACCTAGGGTGGGCTGGATCTGAGAGTAGTCAATTTCAGCATTTGGATTTGCCTGGTATTTCCTGAAGGCATTTTCAAGATCGGCAAAAAGCCACGGCCTTCCAAGACACCCTCGGCCAACTACAACGCCATCTACTCCGGTTTGTTTCATCATGTTTACTGCGTCTTGGGCGCTCCAGATGTCTCCATTGCCAAGAACTTGAACATCCGGCAAGGATGCGCGGAGCTCTGCAATAGCATCCCAGTCAGCTTTACCTGAGTAGTAATCGGCAGCAGTTCTGCCATGAAGTGCAACGGCTGCAACACCTGCGTCTCGGGCTGCTTTACCAGCATCCAAAAACGTGAGGTGATTGGCATCGATACCCTTTCGCATCTTGACCGTCACTGGAATGTTGCCAGCTGACCTAACTGCTGCAGAAACTATTGCCTGAAACAAACCCGCTTTCCAAGGAAGAGCTGCTCCGCCACCTTTGCGAGTGACCTTTGGCACTGGACATCCAAAATTCAAATCAATATGATCAGCTCGATCTTCTGCGACCAGCATTGTCACTGCATCAGCAATTGTCTTTGGATCGACCCCATAAAGCTGTACTGAACGCACCTTTTCGCTTTCATGGTGACCAATAAGTCGCATCGACTCTTCGGTTCGCTCAACCAGTGCTCTAGATGTCACCATCTCCGAAACGTAAAGACCTCCACCAAACTCCTGGCAGAGTCTTCGGTAAGCGGTATTTGTGATTCCAGCCATCGGCGCGAGCACAACCGGCACGTCGATGGCGATAGTGCCATACGTTAACGCTGGTTTCTGTGTCGCTTGCATGATCTAGGGGTTAGGCCAGCTTCTCTGCAAGATAACGCTTTAGCTTGTCCAAAGATACGCGGGACTGTTCCATGCTGTCTCGGTCACGAACGGTAACTGCTTGGTCTTCGAGGGATTCAAAATCAACAGTGACGCAAAATGGTGTGCCAATCTCATCTTGCCTACGGTACCTACGACCAATTGCACCCGAGTCGTCAAAGTCTATATTCCAGCTGCCACGGAGATCCTGAGCCACGTTTCTGGCAACCGGAGACAAGTCTTCGTTTCGGGATAGTGGCAGCACGGCTGCCTTGACAGGAGCTAATCGGTAGTCCAGGCGCAGAACGGTTCGGACATCAACTCCGCCCTTGGTGTTTGGGGCTTCATCCTCAGCGTAAGCGTCGACCAAAAATGCCATCAGCGATCTTGTTAGACCAGCAGCCGGTTCAATAACAAATGGTGTCCAGCGTTCACCTTTGGTCTGGTCAAAGTAGCTTAGGTCAACCCCTGATTCACGAGCGTGGGTAGCAAGGTCGAAGTCGGTGCGGTTTGCAACACCTTCTAGCTCTCCAAACTCACTTCCCGGGAAACCAAAACGGTACTCGATATCCACGGTGCGCTTGGAGTAGTGAGAGAGCTTGTCCTTCGGATGTTCAAACAGGCGAAGGTTCTCCGGGTTGATGCCAAGATCTACATACCAGTTGTAGCGCTCTTGTATCCAGTACTCGTGCCAAGTCTCGTCCGTTCCTGGTTCCACGAAAAATTCCATCTCCATCTGTTCGAACTCGCGAGTCCGGAAAATGAAGTTTCCAGGAGTTATTTCGTTCCTAAAGCTCTTACCAATTTGACCAATGCCAAATGGAGGTTTCATGCGGGCTGCGTTTAGCACGTTCGCAAAGTTCACAAAAATTCCCTGAGCCGTCTCTGGCCTCAGGTAGTGAAGTCCTGACTCATCCTCGACTGGGCCAAGATGTGTTTTTAGAAGACCGTTGAATAGCTTGGGCTCGGTCCAAACGTCCTTGGTACCGCAGTTTGGACACGCGATGTCCTTCATTGACTCGGGGGGCCGTCCTTTTTTCTCCTCGAAAGCTTCTTCAAGGTGATCTTGCCTGAATCTTTTATGGCAGCTGGTGCACTCAATAAGTGGGTCAACAAACTCTTTTACGTGGCCTGAGGCTTCCCATACCCGCATAGGCAAAATAACTGATGAGTCCAGGCCGACAACGTCTTCACGGCTGTTAACTATCGAACGCCACCACTGGCGTTTGATGTTTTCTTTTAGCTCAACACCAAGGGGTCCGTAGTCCCATGCCGAACGCGTTCCTCCGTAAATTTCGCCGGCGGGAAATACAAATCCCCTGCGCTTAGCAAGCGAAATTGCCGAATCTAGGCGGTTTGTGATTGCCACTTTGAACTCCAAGTTGGGACTAGTTATTGGCCCAAAACCGAGCCAACCATCAGTTTACTTGGCTGGCTTTGGCTTGGGGCTGTCGATTGCACCACCGAATCGGCGCTGCCTCGTCGAATACTCGGCGATGCAGGCCCAAAGCTGCCTGCGATCGAAATCTGGCCAGAGCACCTCGCTAAACACAAGCTCCGCATATGCACTTTGCCACAACAGGAAGTTAGACACCCTTTTTTCGCCAGAGGATCGAATAAACAGGTCAACATCACCGAGAGGGTAAGTTGAAAGCATCTTGCCAAAGCTCTTCTCGGTAATTGAGCCTGGTTTGACCTTTTTGTTTGCAGCTAACTCGGCAATTTCATTGACGGCGTCCACTATTTCGATTCGGGAGCCATAGTTGACACACATCGTCAACACCAATCCCTTGTTTTTCTTAGTGAGTTCTTGGGCGGCTTCGAGCTCTTCTATAACGCTGGCCCAAAGCTTCGGTCGCCTGCCAACCCAGCGAATCTTGACACCCCAGTGATTGAGTTGATCTCGTCGCGCACGCAGAACCTCTTTATTAAAGCCCATTAAGAATCGGACCTCTTCTGGAGAGCGCTTCCAGTTTTCGGTCGAAAAAGCAAAAACGCTTAACTCACTCACCCCGGCTTCAATGGCACCTGCCACCACGTCAAGTAATGCTGACTCACCGGCCTTATGGCCTTCGATGCGAGTGAGTCCGCGCTTATTGGCCCAGCGACCGTTGCCGTCCATCACTATTGCAATGTGCTTGGGCACTTTGCCAAAGGTCGGTGGCTTGACGCCCTTTTTTGAAACGGGAAGAAAATCCATCATGCTCTTTCCACGTGTGGCATGGACTTTAGCCCCCGCTCGATGTGCCACTGGCTGTAAGCTGCAACAATACCCGAAGCGCTCGAACGAGTCTGTGGTTCTGCAGATTCGGCTAGAGTCCAATCCCCCGAAAGTAGCGCACCGAGCAAATCACTGGTTGCGGTGGAAATCGAGACAGCTCCAATTGGTTTACAGTTTTGGCAAACCACCGATCCGACCTGCATAACAAACGCCGAGTGTGGCCCAACCGCTTCACACCTAGCGCAGTTGTCAAAACTAGGTGCCCATCCGGCAATAGCTAAAGCTCTAAGTAGATAGGAATCAAGAATCAAAGAAGAGTCATGCTCTTTAGTTGCTAGTGATCTAAGAGCTCCGACCAGGAGTAGATACTGCTGCGGTGAGGATTCCTCTGAAGTTAGCCTCTCAGCTGCTTCAACCATCGCGTTGGCAGAAGTGAAAGACGCATAGTCATCGATAATCTGTCCACCATAGGAACCTATAATTTCTACTTGGTTCACGATGTCAAGTGATTTGCCCTCATAGAACTGTGCGTCGACCACCATAAACGGCTCAAGCCTGGATCCAAATTTTGAGGCGGTTCGCCTAACACCTTTTGCTACCGCGCGAATTTGACCGCGATAGCGAGATAGAAGTGTCACGATGCGATCGGCCTCGCCCAGTTTATGGGTGCGCAGCACAACTGCTTCATCTCGGTATAAAGGCACCTAACCAGTATCCACTGGCTCATCGCTCAATTGGCTCAGCGGATAGCGCGGTTCACACCGGAAATAACTGCCTTTAGAGAGGAGGTTGCGATATCCGAATCTATACCGACTCCCCAAAGAGTCTTTCCAGCAACATCTAGCTCGATGTATGAAGCTGCCTGTGCGTCTCCACCAGCACTCATGGTGTGCTCAACGTAGTCAAGGAGCCTAGTGTCTACGCCTTGCGCTCCCAAAATCGCTAAAAATGCTGAGATGGGTCCGTTTCCGGTTCCAGATACCTCAACTTCCTTGGCACCGTCTCGAAGGACGATATCCAACTTGACTTCGCCGTCCATTTCACTTTCAGTCCTCATGCGCTTTAGTTCGAAGCGGCCCCACTTGAGCTCCGATTTTTCGATGGGGGCTGGCAAGTATTCATCCTGGAAAATATCCCAAAGCTTTTCGCTACTTACTTCTCCACCCTCGGAGTCAGTTAGACCCTGCACAACTCTAGAAAATTCGATTTGAAGCTTCCTTGGAAGGTCAAGCGAGTGATCGGACTTCAATAGATATGCCACACCGCCCTTACCGGACTGGGAGTTAACGCGAATAACGGCTTCATAACTTCTGCCAACATCCATCGGATCAATTGGAAGGTATGGCACTGCCCACTCAAGATCGGCCAGGGTCTTGCCTGACCCATCAGCGGTTTTTTGCATTGCTTCGAAGCCTTTTTTAATTGCGTCTTGGTGAGAGCCAGAAAATGCTGTGTATACCAGGTCTCCACCGTATGGAGAGCGCTCTGGTACCGGCAACTGATTGCAGTATTCGACTGTTCGCTTGATCTCATCGATATCGCTAAAGTCAATTTCTGGATCAATGCCCTGGCTAAACAAGTTAAGACCCAGAGTCACTAGATCAACATTTCCGGTGCGCTCACCGTTTCCGAACAAACAACCCTCAATGCGGTCAGCACCAGCCATGTATCCAAGCTCAGCTGCAGCTATTGCGGTTCCGCGGTCGTTGTGAGGGTGAAGTGACAAAAGCACGCTGTCGCGCTTTACCAAGTTTCTACTCATCCATTCGATTGAGTCGGCGTAAACATTTGGAGTAATCATTTCAACCGTTGCTGGGAGGTTAATCACCATCTGATGATCTGGAGTTGGACCAATTTCTTCGATGACTGCGTTGCATACCTCAACGGCATATTCAAGCTCAGTTCCGGTGTAGCTCTCAGGGGAGTACTCATAAAAGATGTTGGTTCCAGCAAGAGTGTGCTCAAGAGACTTACACTTCTTCGCTCCATCGAGCGCAATCTTCTTGATTCCGTCTTTGTCTTGGTTGAACACAACTTTGCGTTGGAGAACAGAGGTGGAGTTATAGAAGTGAACGATAACGCTTTTTGCTCCAACCAAGGATTCATAGGTTCGCTCAATAAGGTGATCTCTAGCTTGGGTTAGAACCTGAATTGTCACATCTTCTGGGATGTGTCCTTGTTCAACTAGGACTCGAACAAAGTCAAAGTCGGTCTGGCTAGCCGATGGGAAACCAACTTCAATGTCCTTGTATCCCATGCGAACCAGGAGCTGAAACATCTTCAGTTTGCGCTCGGGAGACATCGGATCTATAAGAGCTTGGTTTCCATCACGAAGATCTACCGCGCACCAGCGAGGTGCCTTGGTCATTCGCTTCGTTGGCCAGGTTCGATCTGGCAACTCGACGC
Organism: Actinomycetota bacterium; assembly: GCA_009703455.1. Classification (GTDB taxonomy): domain Bacteria; phylum Actinomycetota; class Actinomycetes; order Actinomycetales; family Microbacteriaceae; genus Rhodoluna. The sequence goes on along the minus strand of WLGB01000005.1, from coordinate 29,859 downwards.
TGATTTGCTCGTGGAATGGCCGGTAACGATGAATTGGCATCGTGGATGGTTTTTGTTGGTTTTTCAACTGTGTTCTCCTAGAAAGATTGGAATGAGCTAGCCGTAGCAAAAGCACCGCGACGAGGAGGGCCTTAGTTAGGCCTCGTCGCGGCCACTAAGTAGTAGCTCGAAGAACACGCTTATAACGCTAGCACTTAAAAGCCGAGCTTTCCCAGCTGCTTAGGATCTCTTTGCCATTCAGGGGCAATTTTTACCCTGAGACTCAAGAAGACTTTAGACCCAAGTAATGCCTCGATTTCTTTTCGGGACCTAGTTCCCACGTCTTTGAGGCGATCCCCGCCTTTGCCAAGAACAATGCCCTTTTGGCTGTCGCGCTCAACAAAAATATTGGCGTGAATGTCGATTAGATCAGAGTCCTCGCGTTTTTGCATCTCGTCCATGGTCACCGCAAGTGAGTGGGGAAGCTCCTGCCGAACTCCTTCCAAGGCTGCTTCGCGAATCAATTCACAAATTCTGGACTCGGTAGATTCCTCAGTGTTTATATCCTTCGGGTATAGCTCAGGTGAAAGAGGCATCAATTTCAGAAGTAGTGTACTTAGCTCCCCGAGCTGGTCTCCTTCGATAGCCGACACTGGAATTATCTCTGCCCAGTCACGAAGCTTTGATACTTCCATAAGTTGATTTGCTAAGCCCTCTTTAGAAACAGTTTCACTCTTTGTGACAATCGCCACCAACTTAGCTCTTCTAAAATCATCAATTTGTTCGTTGATGAATCGGTCTCCGGGGCCAATTTTGTCGCCAGCCGGAAAGCACATTCCTATTACGTCAACCTCGGAAAGAGTAGAGGCAACTAAGTCGTTTAGCCTTTGACCAAGCAGTGTCCTAGGCCGGTGAAGTCCGGGGGTGTCAACGATAATCAGCTGACCCTCGGGCAAGTGGACTATTCCTCGAATCGCTTTTCTTGTGGTTTGAGGTTTGTCGCTGGTTATTGCAATTTTTTCGCCTACCAGAGCATTAGTTAGGGTGGATTTACCAACGTTGGGGCGGCCTACAAAAGAGACGAACCCCGCGCGGAACTCACTAGTCATTGTTCTCGGAATCCTCAACCACCGGTTTTATTAGCAATCTCACAACCACAGTCAGTAGTCGCTTGCCCCGACCTTCAACTCTATCTGCGGTGAGCTCTAGTCCGCTAAGTTGTACTTGGTCTCCTACCTTGGGAAGTCGACCAAGTTCCTTGGTCAGAACCCCACCAACCGAGTCAACGTCCTCGTCTTCTAATTCGATCTCGAACAGCTCTCCCAATTCGAAAAGCGGGAAGCGTGCATTGACGCGGTACAAGCCCTCTTCGATTAGCTCCACGTCTGGGATTTCGCGGTCGTATTCATCAACGATGTCTCCGACTAATTCCTCAATGACGTCTTCCATGGTCACTAGTCCTGCTACGCCGCCATACTCGTCAATTACAACTGCCACATGGGTGGAACTTTGCTGCATGTCCTGAAGTAAGTCCTTAAGGGCTTTGGACTCCGGAACAAAAATGGCTTTACGGGCCAGTTCCGCGGCTTTTCTTTCAAGCATTAGTTTCGGACTTTCGTGGAGCACTTTGGCAACATCTTTCAAATACAAGATTCCAAGAATATCGTCAGTGCTCTTTCCTGTCACTGGAAGTCTGGAGTAGCCGCTGGAAAGAAAAATGGCCATCGCCTTGTCAAGGTCAGAATCGCCGCCTATGGTTGCTATGTCGATGCGTGGAACCATTACCTCTCGAGTTATAGTCTCTGAGAAATCCTCAACCGATTCAATGAGCTCTTGCTCATACTCTTCGGCTTCTGTGGAATCCACTTGCTTCCTATTGAAAAATTTCTTCCAACGATCAAATTTTGAGGAAACAACCAACCTAGGCACGTTCGCTTTCATAGAAAGCATCCAGAATTGATTTTTGAATCCCAAACATTTCTTTTTCTTCTTCCGGCTCAACGTGGTCAAATCCCAGTAGGTGGAGTATGCCGTGGGCGGTAAGAAGCAGCACCTCGTTCATAGTTTCGTGACCAGCGGCGTCTGCCTGTCGCTCTGCAACTGCAGGGCAGATAACAATGTCACCCAAAAGACCCGCGGGCGTTGGCTCATGTTCGGTGCCTGGTCGAAGCTCGTCCATAGGAAAACTCAGTACATCGGTTGCGCCAGGCTCATCCATCCACTGAATGTGCAACTGCTCCATCGCTGGTTCATCAACGAACATAATCGCCAACTCGGCACCCGGATGAATCTTCATTCGATCGAGTGCAAACCCAGCCAGCTTTAGAACCCGGACCTCATCGACTAAGCGATCAGTCTCGTTGCTTATCTCGATGCTCACTTCTCTAAGTCCCTTTTTGCCTTAATAGCAGCAGCCGCGTCGTAAGCATCAACGATTTTTCCAACCAGCGGGTGCCTGATGACATCTTTAGAGGTAAGCCTTGCAAAGTGAACATCAACGACATTGTCCAAAACCTTGCTGGCTATCTGTAAGCCAGATGCTCCGCCAGGCAGATCAATTTGCGTAATGTCACCGGTTATAACCATCTTTGAGTTGAAACCTAGCCGAGTAAGGAACATCTTCATTTGCTCACCGGTGGTGTTCTGGGCCTCGTCCAAAATAATGAACGAATCATTCAATGTTCTTCCACGCATGTAGGCAAGTGGTGCAACTTCGATAGTTCCGGTGGCAATTAGTTTTGGAACAGAGTCTGGATCAAGCATCTCGTGCAATGCGTCAAATAGCGGGCGCAGGTAAGGATCTATTTTCTCGGAAAGAGTTCCGGGTAAAAATCCCAACCTTTCGCCTGCTTCAACAGCAGGACGAGTCAAAATGATTCTAGAGACCTCCTTGCGCTGCAGGGCCTGGACGGCCTTGGCCATCGCAAGATAAGTCTTACCGGTTCCGGCAGGGCCGATTCCAAACACGATGGTGTTTTTATCAATTGCCTCGACGTAGCTTTTCTGACCGGTGGTTTTTGGTCGGATTGACTTTCCCCTAGAACTCAAAATGCTCTGGGAAAGTAAATCAGGTTCGCTTCTTCGAAGATCAGCAGCAGAAAATTCTGATCCTGTGGTCACCGCAGAAATGATCTGGCGGAGCCTTGCCTCAGCTCGTGTTACCTCAGGCACCGGTCCAGTTATTTCAACTTTATTGCCGCGAGCCAAAAACTTGACCTCAGGAAAGCCTTCTTCGATGGCCTTGAGCAATCTATCCTCTGGTCCGAACACGAACAGCGGTTCAACCCCCGATATTTCAACGATAGTAGTTAATGAATCTATGGATTCAGAACTAGTCAAGAGCCATCCTTTTCAGTATCGGATAAAACGTGAGCGTGGGCGTGAAAGACAGTCTGGCCTGCTTCGGCACCGGTGTTGAACTGAAGCTTGAATGAGCCCGCGGTGTACTCTCTCGCCATTTCAGTGGCTGTCTTTAGCACTTCAGACAAAATCACAGGAGCGTTCTGGGCGAGCTCAGCGACATCACTGTAGTGCTGTTTCGGGATAACCAAGAGATGCACCTTCGCCACCGGCCAGATGTCTTTGAATACGAGAGTGTTATCAGTTTCTGCAACAAACTCAGTGGCCATCTCCCCAGAAACGATTTTGCAAAATAGGCAGTTTGATTCACTCATGTCAATAAGTCTAGTTTTAGTCAGGGCCGCTAGTTCCAATCCCCCTGCTTTGCCTGCAGATAAGAAACCGCCGCCATACCAGCTGTTGAAGTTCTGAGCACACCGGTACCTAAGTGCACCAAGCTAAAATCAGCCTTGGCAAAGGTTGCCAGTTCCTGTTCTGACATGCCACCTTCAGGGCCAACCACAATCGCAATCTTTCCTGTTAGTGGTAATTGAAGCTGTGTTATCGAGCTCGGTGACTCAGGAACAAGTACCAGAACCTGATCAAAACTTCTAAGCGATTCAACCAACTCCTGGCTGTCTAGGACTTCTGCAACGACCGGAACTAAGGGTCTCAGGGACTGTTTGGCCGCCTCGGTGACGATGGTTTGCCAGCGCTGTTGGCCCTTTTGCTTCTTCTCGGCCTTCCAAATCGAAATCGATCTATCGGATTGCCATGGAATCACACCAAAAACTCCCAGCTCGGTGCAAGCCTGTATCGCCAACTCATCTCTGTCGCCTTTAGCTAAAGCCTGAACTAGAACGAGTTGAATTGACGGTGGTGTCAGAGCCTCGACGCTCTCCACAGAGATTTCCAAATTGTCTTTATGTACTTTAGAAACTGTCCCACGAATTTGGATTTCAACCCCATCGCTAACCGAGATGGATTCCCCGGCAACCATGCGTCTAACACTGACCGCATGTTTAGCTTCTTGTCCTCCAAGAACAAATGTTGAGCCGGCTTTGGTGTCTTGTCCGATTGCCGCAAAAAACAGCGGCTCAACCACGACGCCTGCCCTGGAACGAGCCGGATCGTCTGGCTTTGAGACCAGCAGTGTCTGATTTTCTAAGTCCGGCAAGAGTTCTAAAAAGTTCCTTTTGTTTTGAATCCAGCTTGCTTGGAATCTTCACCTGAATTGTTACCAGTAGATCACCGCGGCCAGACTGGCGCAATCTACCGAAGCCTTTACCCTTAACCGAAAGCACATCGCCACTTTGACTGCCCGCTGGAACCTGGAGTTCGATTTCACCGTCAAAAGAGTCCATCTTTATTAAGGAGCCGAGCACTGCCTCATGTAATGGAACCTCCAACTCACAGGTAAGTTCATCTCCGTTTCGACCAAAATACTCATTCGGCGAGATTGAGATATCAATGTACAGATCACCGTTTGGTCCACCTCCAAAACCAACTTCACCGGATCCGGCAAGTTGTAGTCGAAGTCCGTCTTCTACCCCAGCTGGAATTTTTAAGTCGATGTCGCGCCTTGCTCGAACTCTTCCCTGACCACGGCATTCCAGGCACGGCTCCGGAATTATATGCCCATAGCCTCGGCAAGAGCCGCAAGGGCTGGAAGTTACTACTGAGCCAAGAAGTGATCGAACCTGAGTCTGCACTTGGCCGCTACCTTTACAAATGTCACAAACCACAGGGCTTGTGCCAGGCTTTGCGCAACTACCGTTACAGATCTCACAAAGAATCGCGGTGTCAACTGGAATTGACTTCTCTACTCCGAAGATTGCTTCCTGGAAAGAAAGCTCGACTCGGAGCAGCGCATCTTGACCTCGCTCGGCGCGTGAGCGCGGTCCACGTTGTCCTCCTCCACCAAAGAAGGTTTCAAAAATGTCTCCGAAGCCAAATCCCGCGCTTGCTCCACCCAGGTCGTAATTTCTTCTGGACTGTTCATCCCCCAGCACCTCGTAGGCGTGAGTGACAGATTTGAACAGCTCTTGAGCCTCTTCAGATTCATTAACGTCTGGATGTAACTCACGGGCCAGTTTTCTATAAGCCTTCTTTATTTCTTCGGCAGAGGCATTTTTTGAAACCCCTAGGACCTCGTAGTGGTCAGCCAATTACTGTGACCCTCCCAGAGATTTAGTGAGGTACCTAGCAACTGCCCGAACAGCTCCCATGTTTGAGGAGTAGTCCATTCGAGTAGGTCCGATGACGCCTACCTTGGCAATTTCACTGCCCTGATTCTCATAGCCCGACACAACTACAGCAGTTGATGAGAGTGCGTCGACTGTGTTTTCTCGGCCTATTCGTAAAGTGACTCCGTGCTGATCTGCTTGCATCTCGGAGATTAGTCTGAGCAAAACAACCTGCTCCTCGATTGCCTCCAGTACTGGGGAAATACTGCCTGGGAAATCAGACTCTCGTCTTGCCAGATTTGAAGTGCCGGCCAACAGAACTTTTTCTTGACTGTTGGCGTCGACTAATTGCAGTAAATCAGGTATTACTTTTTCGGCAAGATGTTTTATCTTGCCGGTGAATTTTTGGTTCCCAGTCTTCACAAGGCTAGAAACTTCTGACAGTGCCCTCCCAGCCAGAGCTTCGTTTAATGCATTGCGGAACTTTTCTACGTCTCCAGGTTCATACCCGCCGGTGATATCTAGCACCTGTTGCTGAATACGTCCAGAATCGGTTATCAACATTAGAAGCAACCGCTTTTCGTCAATTGCAATAAGTTCTATGTGCTTTACTGAAGCCCGTCCCAGGCTTGGATACTGCACGAGTGCAACTTGGTTAGTCAACTGAGAAAGCAGCCTGGCTGTTTGAACTAGAGTCTCGTCAAGGTCTGAACTCTTAGACAAGAATCCTTCGATTGCTGCTTTTTCGGCAGAACTTATTGGCTTGACCTCGCTGAGCTGGTCAACAAACATTCGGTAGCCCTTGTCGGTTGGCACCCGACCGCTTGAAGTATGCGGGGCGATGATGAGCTCTTCTTCTTCAAGTATTGCCATGTCGTTTCTGATGGTGGCAGCCGAAACCCCAAATGAATGACGCTCAACAAGTGACTTAGAGCCCACTGGTTCTTTGGAGGCAATGTAATCGTGCACGATTGCCTTTAAGACTTCGAGGGGTCGATCTGGAATCAAGTTGCAATCACCTGCCTTGTTAGCACTCAATCGTTCTGAGTGCCAATATTACCCGCAACTCTGACCAAAGGTCAGCCGGTAAGTGCTCGAACCACGGCGTCAGCTAAGAGACGACCGCGAAGGGTCAAAACCAACTGGCCTTTTAGAGCTCGTTCGCCGATTATCAAACCGTCTGCAATCAGCTCAGCAATTCGGTCTTTTGCCCCCGGATGAAGCTCAGCCAACTCTTTGATACTCATACCCTTAGACGTTCTGGACTCCAGGAGTACACGCTCAAGATTCGCCGTTTCGGCTGAGAGCTGCTCGCGACCGGCAGCAGGAGATACGAACCCTTCCAGTTTCTTGGCATAGCTCAGTGGATGCTTTTGATTCCACCAGCGAATAGACCCAAGGTGAGAATGTGCCCCCGGACCATAACCCCACCAGTCCTGTCCCGTCCAGTACCCAAAATTGTGCTTTGAAACGTCGTGATCGGATTTAGCCCAGTTGCTTATTTCGTACCAGTTGTAGCCCGCCTTTGATAAAAGTTCCTCAGCGAGTTCGTACTTTTCAGCCTGAAGGTCCTCATCTACTTCAGCAAGCTGTTTCGAACCAATCTGCCTAGCTAGCTTGGTTCCAGGCTCAACGATTAGAGAGTAGGCCGAGATGTGGTCGGTATCTAGTTCGATAGCTGTTTCAAGCGAAATGCGCCACTGGTCAAGTGTTTCTCCTGGAGCTCCAAAAATCAGATCGAGTGAGTTTGCAAATCCCAACTCCTTAACGATTGCTAGTGACTTTGAAACATTGTCTGGATTGTGGGTTCGCTCCAAAGTTGCCAAGACCTCCGGAACTGCGGACTGCATGCCTATTGATACTCGATTGAAACCGGCTGCACGCAGCTCTGAAAACTTCTCCCCAGTCACAGTATCCGGGTTTGCCTCAATTGTTATTTCAGCGTCATCTGCAAAACCAAACTGATTGCACAGCGAATCAAGAATTACAACCAGATCTGCAGCCGGCAACAAGGACGGGGTTCCGCCACCAAAAAAAACGGTCGAAAACTTGCGCTTTTCAACACCGGAACGCTCGAGAACCTCCCCAGAAAAAGCAATTTCCGAAATCAGTGAACGTGGATAATCACTTTGCTTGAGACTGCCAAGCTCGGTTGCGGTATAAGTGTTGAAGTCGCAGTAACCGCAGCGGTCCTTACAAAATGGGATGTGCACATATGCGTGGAATGAGCGAGTTTCATTCCCAGCGATTTCTTCGCTAGTGAAAAGTCCGTTTTCTGGGGCGGGATCGCCATCTGGAAGTGGAGCCGCCATCTACTTGGCTTTCTTCTCGCCTTTTTTTTCACTATCTGAAGATAAGGCTGCGATAAAGGCCTCTTGAGGAACTTCGACGCGGCCGACCATCTTCATACGCTTCTTACCTTCTTTTTGTTTCTCAAGAAGCTTGCGTTTACGGGAGATATCTCCTCCGTAGCACTTGGCCAAAACATCTTTCCGCATGGCCCGAATGGACTCTCTGGCTATGATTCTCGAGCCAACCGCAGCTTGGATAGGAACCTCGAACTGTTGACGTGGAATAAGTTCACGCAGTTTGCCGGTGATCATGACTCCGTAAGCGTATGCCTTGTCCTTGTGGACAATTGCGCTAAACGCGTCAACCTGCTCGCCCTGCAGCAATAGGTCGACTTTAACGAGGTCGCCTTCTTCTAGGCCTGCTTCCTCGTAGTCCAAAGATCCATACCCTTGGGTCTTGCTCTTTAGCTGATCGAAGAAGTCAAAGACAATTTCAGCAAGCGGCAGTGTGTAGCGGAGTTGAACGCGGTCCTCGCCCAAGTACTGCATGTCAATCATCACGCCTCTGCGAGTCTGACATAGCTCCATAATTGTTCCAACGTAATCCTTAGGCGACAAGATTGTGGATCTAACCATTGGCTCTAAAACCTTTTTGACTTTTCCACCAGGGAATTCACTCGGGTTAGTAACGGTTATTTCTTTCCCGTCTTCCATAGTCACTTGATAAACCACCGATGGTGCAGTTGCGATTAGTTCAAGTCCAAATTCACGCTCGAGACGCTCGGTGACGATCTCTAGGTGTAGCAAACCAAGGAAACCACACCGGAACCCAAAACCTAGAGCCACCGATGTCTCTGGTTCATAAACCAGAGCTGCGTCAGAAAGTTTTAGTTTGTCGAGTGCTTCTCGAAGATCCGGATAATCCGAGCCATCGATTGGATAAATTCCAGAAAAAACCATCGGCTTTGGTTCCGAGTATCCGGTTAGAGCTTTAGTGGCTGGTTTGTTTACGGTGGTGACCGTGTCACCGACCTTTGACTGCCGAACATCTTTCACACCGGTAATCAGATAGCCAACCTCACCAACACCAAGACCTTTGGTTGGTTCCGGCTCTGGCGAGCTGACCCCGATTTCCAAGAGGTCGTGTACTGCTCGAGTGGACATCATTTGAATTCTCTCCCGCGGGGAGAGTTTGCCATCAATCATGCGAACGTAAGTAACAACACCTCTGTAGCTGTCATATACGGAGTCAAAAATCATCGCCCTTGCGGGAGCATTCGGGTCACCTGTTGGAGAAGGGACAGTGGCGACGATTTTGTCTAGAAGTTCCGCAACCCCGACACCGGTCTTACCCGATACCCTCAAACAATCTGCTGGGTCTCCCCCAATTAAATTGGCTAACTCTTCTGCGTATTTTTCAGGTTGAGCCGCAGGTAAATCAATTTTGTTTAGAACGGGAATGATGGTGAGGTCGTTTTCCATGGCAAGGTAAAGGTTGGCGAGAGTTTGGGCCTCGATACCTTGTGCGGCATCAACTAGAAGCACGGCTCCTTCACAAGCAGCCAGGGACCTGGAAACCTCATAGGTGAAGTCCACATGGCCTGGGGTATCAATCATGTTAAGAGCAAAAACTTCACCGGACACGTCCCAAGGCATTCGAACAGCCTGGGATTTGATGGTGATGCCTCGCTCGCGTTCGATGTCCATGCGGTCCAGATACTGAGCCCGCATCGAGCGGTCATCAACAACCCCGGTGAGCTGAAGCATGCGGTCAGCCAAGGTTGACTTGCCGTGGTCTATGTGCGCGATGATGCAAAAATTACGGATTGCCGTAGGAGGCGTCATAGACGGCTCCAGCTTGGTTGAAGCGCGTGGCGACAAGGGCTGATCCTTATGGTGGGGTTTGACTTTAGACCTTTATTCTCGCACAAGCCCTAGCTTGTGAGCCCCGGAGTTCGACTAACTGTTGCCCTATACGCCAGCAAGATAGTAAGCTAAAGCGGTTGGGTATCCCCAAAACGAAAGAAAATAATGGCAAATATCAAGTCCCAGGTCAAGAGAATCTTGACCAACAAGAAGGCAACTGACCGCAACCGTGCCGTCAAGAGCGAGCTCAAGACTGCGATCCGTGCTGCCCGCGAGGCAACCACCGGTGGCGACAAGGCCCTAGCTGCTGCTGCTGTCTCTGCAGCCAACCGCAAGCTAGATAAGGCTGTGTCAAAAGGTGTCATTCACAAAAACCAGGCCGCTAACCGCAAGTCTTCTCTTTCAAAGAAGGCTTCAGTCCTGAAGTAAAGACTTTTCAATTGAAAACACCGAGGCCTCTCAGGTCTCGGTGTTTTCTTGTCCTCGATTAGCCAACAATAAAACCAGTTTTTCCAAGGCAAAAACTGGATCCCGTTCCATTCCCTTCACGGCAGCGTCGGCGGTAGCGATTGCCATGACGGCTGTTGCTAATCCTTCTTCGCTCCAGCCAGCTAGGTCTTTTCGCGCTCTATCTATCTGCCAGGGTTGGGCTCCAACGGTAGAAGCACTTGCATACTTATTGCCATATACCTTTGCCATGAGTCGAACTTTCATCGCGAAAGCAGCAACTACTGGAACCGGGTCAGCACCAGTTGTGAGTGCATGACGCAGAAGCGCAAGAGCCTCTGCACTTTGGCCAGCTAGGGCGGCGTCGGCAACTTTGAATGCGTTGGTTTCGACTCGACCGCCGTAGTACTTGTCAACTATTGACTCATCAATTGATTCTGACTGGTCGGAAAGTAGCTGCGAGCAAGCAGCCGCTAGCTCAGCTAGATCATCGGCAAAGGCATCGGCTAGTGCCCTTAGTGCACCAGGGGTAATCTTTCGACCAGCGGAGGCAAATTCAGCCTGGATAAATGCTGCCTTTTCAGAATCTTTCTTTATTTCAGCGCAGGCAATTTCCACCGCTAAATCACTCGAACGAATAGCGTCGATTAGCTTCTTGCCTCGAACACTTGAGGAATTGTGCCTAAGCACAATTGTGGTTTCGGCACTTGGATCAGCTAGATAGCTAAGTCCGTCCTCAATCAGTGCATCGGAGCATTTTTCTACTCCCGATATCAATACAAGCCTGGGCTCCATAAACAATGACGGGCTTGCAAGGTCCGTTAGCTGACCCGGTGCGTAATCACCGGCTAGAAGCTCATGTATCTCTAGGCCGGAATCGGACGATTTTAGATGATCACGAATTGAGCGAATGGCTCTATCGGCCAAATACTCCTCGGGGCCAGAAACAAAAACAATCGACGCTGGTTTCGCATCGCGCCAGCTAACTTGTTTTGCTTTTCCCACCTTCTTAGCCTACTAACCACTCCCAGACCAGCTGAGCGAACCATCCTTCGCTGAAACGGCAATTGAGCCAAGGTCATCAGTTCGAAGTACCTTAGACCCAGAACTTAGGAGAATCTCAAGGGCCCTCGCTCCAGGATGTCCGTAACCATTAGCCTCGCCTACTGAAATCAAAGCCAAATCAGGACGCAGTGATTCGTGAAGCTCTGCCGATTGATCGTTGGATCCGTGATGAGAAACTTTTAGAACCAGAGGCTTGGAAGAACTCAGCAGTGCTCTTTTTGCGGCGGCGGTGATTCGCTTCTGACCCGACTCTCCGAGGTCGCCAAGTAGAAGCAAATCCATTTCTGGTCCACTAAAAATCAAAATAACCGATGCATCATTGGAATCCTTTGCCTCCAAAGCCTCTTTGGTAGGGGCGAGTATTTTCCAAGAGAAATTTCCTAGTACTCCTGCCACCGAAGGATCTGCCGTGATCACAGACGTGCCCGCTTGTTCAAGTCGCTCTAGGGAAATCGCAGTTGCTGGCCTATCGTCTGCAAAGCCAGACACTATGGCCGAGGAAACCACTCTTGCCTTGAGGGCTCCATCAAGTCCTCCAACATGATCAAAATCAAAGTGCGTTAGCACCAATAGATCTATTCGACTGATTTTCAATTCACTCAGGCAAGAATTAATAAGGTCTTGGTCCCTACCAACGTCAATCAATGCAGTTCGCCCAAGGGACTGAATCACAAGAGCATCCCCTTGCCCAACGTCGCAGGCAACAACCTCCCAATCCTTCACAGGCCAAGCCTTTGGCAAAATCTCAGAGGCAGCTGGCACGGAAATTGTACTCACGGCAATTACAACTAACGCCCCCGCGGCCAGTTTTTGCACGGGAACTATTCCAGCCCTAAGCCAGGCTGCGACTGCCAGAATTAGTAGAACACTCAAAATACTTGCTGGTAGACCCGTGGCCCAAGGAAAGTAGGCGATTGGCAACTCGGCAAAGAAAATGGCAACTATTTCGATTACCCAAGTTCCAAGTGATGCCAACCAGGACAGTGATTGGGTAAGCCAAGGCGCAATTGGAGATAGCGCGAGTGCCACCATGCCAAGAACTGTCACGGGTGCCACCATTGGTCCTGCCAATAAGTTTGCAACTACCGAATAAGTGGGAAGTCCCGGCTGGAGTTGCATAAGCAGTGGAAGGCAAAAAAGCTGAGCTGCCATTGTCACCGATAGCCCTAAAGCTAATGGAATCGGCATGCGATGCGATAGCCGCTCTGACATCGCAGGAGCCATGAGCAAAATCCCCGCTGTGGCAAGTACCGATAATCCGAAGCCAAACTCAACCGCGAGCCAGGGATCAGCAATTAGAAGAACCAGTGCCGCAAGAGCCAGAGCATTTAGAGCCCAGGTTCGCCGTCCTAGAGCAATCATGATTATCACGCTGGCTGCCATAACCCCCGCTCTGAGAACGCTTGGGTCTGGCCCAATTAGCAGAATGTATATGGCTAGCCCTGTTAGAGAGATAACAGTTCTGCCAGTTCTTCCAAACCTCAATCCAACTGCAATCAGGTAAACCATTCCAACAACAATGGCGCAGTTCGAACCAGAAACAGCGACAAGGTGGGTCAAAGAGACCACCCTCATTTTCGCTTCCAGCTCTTCGCTGAGCTCACTGATTTCTCCAATGGCAAGGCCGGCGACTAAGGTTTTTGAGTCGGGTGTCACACCTGAAAGGTTCGAAACATAGCTTGCTCGAAGTTGATTGACAAAGCTTTGAGTATTTGTTGGGTCAGCAATAACATCGAGATTTGAGGTCGGTTTGATAAAAAAGGCATCTCGAGAGTTTCTTCCGGCCGGCTCAAACGTGCCAACCATTCCGACGGTGACGCCTCTAGCTAACTCAATGCCGTCAAAAACAAGATATCCGCGACCTGAGGAGGGTTGCTTGTCTATTGATTTGAGAAATACCGCAACTCCATACACCGGCTCTTGGTCAAAGTTTTGATAAATAACTTTGGGACGGTTCAAGATTTCCAACTCAACTTCAGCCCTGGTCTGATCAGCAGCTACATCTTGGAGCCATTCCGGTTTAGTGAGTTCCGTTTGCACCCAGAGGGATACGCCTCCCAGAAGCAAGGCTCCCCCAAGAAGTGCTGCTAATGCTCTTCTCCTTTCGTTAGCGAAGAAGCTAAGGGCAAATACTGAACTTCCCAGTATCAAGGGGAGCCAGACCGGTAGGAAGTCATTTGCGGTAAAGATCGCCAGAATAGCCCAAACCCCAAGAGCGGCGATGCTAAGGGTCAAAGCGTGATCAAATCAGTGAAACCAGAAAGTATAGAGTCCCCGATGCCACTGACGTTCAGAAGATCCTGCTTTGATTTGAAGCCTCCGTTAGCTTCTCGATAGGCAATTATTCGAGCCGCTAGCGCTGGCCCAATTCCTGGAAGATCCTCAAGTTGCTCGGGGGTTGCACGATTGATGCTAACTAGACCTCCCGGTGCGGAAGATCCGGCCTGACCTTGTTCTCCAATTTTAGAAACAACAACTTGCTCACCATCAGATAGCTCCCTGGCAAGATTCACACTTGCGTTGTCAGCTTCTGACGTGAGGCCGCCAGCGGCAAATACTGCATCCACCAGGCGCGCCCCAAGTGGGAGTTGGTACATGCCAGGGGTTTTAACTTCGCCAACTATGTGGACGAATAGATACTGCTGTGCAGCTTCAACAGAAGGGGCTCCCTCACTAATTTCAAACTCACCCTCAGGCACTTCTGGTCGGTTGACAGCAACAAGCACCAACGACACCACGGCAACAATTCCACCGAGCGCAATTAGCAACTGTTTTGAGACTTTTTGATCACCTGACAGTGCAGATATAAGCTGCTGTTTGAGCCAATCCATAGCCCCAAAGATAAGCAGTCATGCTAGGGATTTTCCTGGTTGTTATCTAATCTGTGTAAAAGTAGCTGACGTCAGGACGTTGCGATGTTGACAAGCTTTGGGGCTCTAACAATCACGTTTTTGATTTGCTTTCCCTCAAGCGCCTTTTGAACGTTCTCGGAGGCCATAGCTAGTTCCTGAAGGTCCTTTTCAGAAATAGAAGATGAAACCTCGAATTTATCCCGCAATTTACCATCGACCTGTACTACGGCGGTCAGGCTGTCCTTTACCAAAAGCTCTGGAATCGCCTCGGTAAAGCCCGCTAGCGCAACTGCTGGCTTGTGACCAAGAAGTTGCCACATGTCCTCTGCTGTGTAAGGAGCGAACAAGCTAAGAGCCTTTGCAACTGCCTCTGCACCTTCACGGACCGCGGGGTCAGATCCACCTGGGGCTCCATCTATTGCCTTACGCAAGGCGTTCACAAGTTCCATGATCTTGGCGACACCAACGTTGAACTTGAAAGATTCAATTTGCTCTGGAAACTCTTTTAGGAATAAGTGAGTGGCTCGGCGAAGCTCGTTATCTCCAGATGCAAAATCAACACCTGGATTACTTGAAACACCTTTGGCGCATCTCCATGCGCGAGCTAAGAACTTGGCGCTTGCTGCCGGCGAAACATCTGCCCAGTCAATGTCATCTTCTGGGGGGCCTGCAAAGGCCATGGTAAGACGTACGGCATCAACACCGTGCTCATCAAGTTGTTCAGAGAGCCTTACCAGGTTTCCCCTCGACTTACTCATAGCTGAGCCATTCATCAAGACCATCCCTTGATTCAGAAGTCTTGTGAACGGCTCCTCGAACTCAACATGGCCTAGGTCGTGAAGAACCTTAGTGAAAAAGCGTGCATACAGAAGGTGCAATATCGCATGAGTGACTCCGCCGACATACTGATCAACCGGTGCCCATTTCTTGGCCTCTTCCTTGGAAAAGGCTTCGGTGTCCGAGTTTGGAGACAAGAACCTCAAGAAGTACCAGGAGGAATCCACAAAAGTGTCCATGGTGTCGGTGTCTCTCTTAGCTGCTCCACCACACTTTGGACAGGAAACATTGACCCAGTCACTGGCTCCCCCAAGTGGGGAAGTCCCCTTTGGCGAAAGGTCTAAGCCTTTGGCATCGGGAAGTTTTATTGGAAGTTCACTTGCTGGCACCGGCACCTCACCACAAGTTTCACAATGGACAATTGGAATAGGTGTGCCCCAGTAGCGCTGACGAGAAATTAGCCAGTCACGTAGCCTAAAGTTTTTAGCTTTTTTTCCAAGGTTCTTGGTTGTCAAGTTCTCGGTGATTTTGGCAATCGCCTCAGCTTTGTTCAGGCCGTTCAGCTCGCCGGAATTAACCATGTCTCCATCGCCGGTAGTGGCAACACCGGAAACCGCTGGATCTTCTTCACCGGTATCAACAACTACCCGAACAGGTAAGTTGTTTGCCTTGGCAAAATCTAAGTCGCGCTGGTCGTGAGCTGGAACGGCCATGATGGCACCGGTTCCGTAGTCGGCCAGAACGTAATCGGCTGCCCAAATCGGAAGTTTCCCGCCGTTAACGGGGTTGATTGCGAATCGACCCAAATCAATTCCACGCTTTGGTCTATCGGTTGCCAAACGGTCAATGTCGTTGGTCTTTTTGGTCTCTTCCAAAAAGTCCTGGAACTTTCCTTGCACTTCGGAATTAGCTTCAGAGGCAAGTTCGGATGCCAAAGCGGAATCAGCTGCAACCACCATGAAAGTTGCACCAAAAAGTGTGTCCGGCCTGGTTGTGTAGACCTCAATGGGTTTTTCACGACCCTCAATTTCAAATTTGACTTCAGCACCAAAAGATCTACCGATCCAATTTCGCTGCATACTCAAAACCTTGGCTGGCCATGCCCCCTCAAGGGTGTCTAAATCGTCAAGTAATCTGTCGGCGTAATCGGTGACTTTGAAATACCACTGAGTTAAGGCTTTTTTCGTGACTGCAGTGTCGCAGCGCTCACAAAGCCCCTGCACTACCTGCTCGTTGGCAAGCACAGTCTGGCAAGAAGGGCACCAGTTTACGTTTGAGTTTTTGCGGTAAGCCAGACCTTTTTTATAAAACTCCAAGAATAACCACTGGTTCCACTTGTAGTACTCGGGGTCAGAAGTTATAAGTACCCGGTCCCAGTCAAAGCTGCAGGCATACCTTCGCATAGAAGCTTTTTGCTGCGCGATGTTGTCGTAGGTCCAACCTCTGGGGTCTAAACCTCTTTTGATGGCAGCGTTTTCGGCAGGAAGACCGAAAGAGTCCCACCCGATTGGGTGCATGACGTTAAATCCTTTTTGAATCCAATACCTGGCGATTACATCGCCAAGCGCGTAAGCCTCGGCGTGACCCATGTGGAGATCGCCGGATGGATAAGGAAACATGTCCAAGACATACTTTTTGGGACGTTTATCTTCAGCTTTACCGGAATCGAAGGGTTTTAGCTCATCCCAAACCGGCAGCCACTTGTCCGCTAATGCCTTAGCGTCAAACTGAATCGGTTCGTCGGACAAGGTAAAACTCCTAATAGCTACTCAAACTTTCCTTTGGCAAGGCTACCAAGGCTAGAGGTTTGAAATTACTTCTTTGCTGGCGGCCAAAGCGTGATGGTCGCCGTCAATAAAGCCCACCCCAAAGGAATCATGCCTAGTCGGTCCGAGCCTTGCCAAGCTACTAGGGCAAGAAGGCTCAGCACCACGGCAGCTCCTAGCGGCCAGTACTTGGAGATTTTATTTCTACGAGCAAGCACTGCCAGTACAACCGATACCGCACCAATCAGAATAAGACCTACGAAAATGCCGCCAACAAGTAGTGCTAGATCTTCCATTTCGCTACCCCCCCTAAAGCTCTAAGTAAAGCCATTGATTTGAGCATAGTTTCTTCAAACTCACTGGCTGGGTCTGAATCAATTGTGATTCCTCCTCCAACGCCAAGACTTGCCAGGTTTCCTTCAAAAACCAGTGTCCTTATTGTCATACCCATATCAGCCGACCCATCAAAACCCAGATAGCCAAACGCTCCAGAGTAAATGTTCCTTGTCCCGGATTCCATTTCGGACAATATCTCAACCGCTCGAATCTTCGGTGCACCAGTCATTGATCCTGCTGGAAAACATGCTTCTAGGGCACTGGTTGCGCTAAGACCTGGCTTTAGTTGACCGGTTACAGTGCTTACCAACTGGTGAACAGTTGCGTAGCTTTCTACGTCAAAAAGTTTTTCAACAGCAATCGACTCTGCTTCACAAACTCTACCTAGATCATTTCTCATCAAGTCGACAATCATCAAATTCTCGGCGCGTTCTTTCTCGTTTCCCGCAAGCTCGATTGAAATTTTTACATCTTCAGCCTGATTTTTTGACCTTGGCCTGGTTCCCTTAATTGGTTTGGAGGAAACTCTTCCGCTCGCCGAGATTTTCAAAAACTGTTCGGGCGATGAGCTAACAATCTCCACTCCACCAAGTTTTAGATACCCGCCATAGGGTGCCGGATTAGCATCTCTTAGAGTGAGAAAAGTCTTTAGGGCGTTGGCGTCATGCTCGATAAAAATCTGGTTTGTCAGGCACAACTGAAACACGTCACCTTTGGCGATGTGCTCCTTGGCCTTGATGATGAGCTCGAGGTAACTCTGTTCGGAGTGGCGCAGCTGGGTTGAAATAAGTCTGGGCTCTTTGGTGGTTTGCATAAAAGAGGCGACCTCTCCACCCACTAGCGTCAGTCTCAATAGCGCAGCCCGGTGCCAGTTTAGAAACTCTTGCCTGGTTTCAAACAGACCAATGAAATACATGGTCTTGCTTTTGTGATCAAAAACCATTGCTCGATCAACAACCATGAACTGGCTTTTTGGCTCAGAGTTTTCTGTTTGGTTATTCCCCAACTCATAGCCTAGATAGCCAACTAGTCCTGGCCTAAAGCTAAAAGGAATATGGTTCGCTTCGAGAGACTCATTCGATTCGATGATGGCATTTTGAATGTCCTGGAGGTGCTTACTTGCGAGCGCGAAGGTGTCATTGCCTGCTCGGATTACCGAACCAGCGGATCCGATCACTGATACTGGTTCATCGGAGTTAGTTGACCGATCTAGCCAGAAGACATTCTCGTCCTTGGCGTGCATGGCTAGGAAGGCATCTGCTGGGTTTACCCAGCCACGAAGCTTTTCTAGCTCTAGACGCAAAGTAGTTCACCTAATCAGGGGGTTGGGGAAAGTGCTAACGGATTTCCTCGTAATCTATAGATTAGAGCAAGGTCTAGCTGGAGGAATTTGATGAGCGTTCTAGGGGATTTCTATCGCCTAGAAGATGGAGAGCTCACCCCTGTAATTGAATCCTTTGCCGAGGTTCAGCTCAAAGTGGCCGACTCTTGGCTGGTTGACGAAGGAAGAGTGCGTTCCTTTGATGCTCACCTGGAGCGCTTTGGATCTTGGGTAGTTTCTGAAGATTCTAGGCAGCAGCAATACCTTCCGGGATACTTTGCCGAGATCAGGCGAATACTTCCTAGGGTTGGCCGTTGGTTTCCGCGGATGGAGTATCACGCTGAGCAGCCAGCTGATTTGCGACTTTACCTAAGGCTTCGCGAGGCTCCCGAAAAAGTGAATTCCCTTACTCTCTGGACCTACCCTGAGGCTGATCCAAGACATAACCCCACAGTAAAAGGTCCAGATCTATCCTTATGCCAGCAACTTAGACGTCATGCCAACATGAATGGTGCTGACGAAGCGGTTATCACCGACTCCAGAGGGTTTGTAGCTGAAGGTGCCTTGAGTGCTCTGGTTTGGTGGCGCGGCGATGTACTTTGCTCTTCCAACGACCAGACCAAGTGGCTAGCTTCAATTACCCGTGATGAGGTGTTCTCGATTGCTAATCAGATGGGCTTCGAGGTAAGAGTTGAGAACGTCAAACCTTCCGATCTTGCCAGCTTGCCCGTATGGGCTCTGAGCTCACTAAATGGCATCATGCCGGTTCGATCCTGGATTGGGGTGGCTGATGATTTGCCAGAATCATCAAACCTAGATGCCTTTTTGAAGCGCCTGAAGCTGCTTGGCACACAGCTCGGCTAGCGCCAACCATCAGGGTTTTCTCAACCTTTTCGTGGGATGATTTGAATGTGAATGAAATTCTGGATTGGTTGCTTGCTGGAGTATCCGGCATTGATCCAATTTGGCGAAACTTCTTCGCAGGCCTTGCAATAATGCTCGAGACTTCGCTGTTTGTTGGAATCATCGTCCCGGGTGACACCGTGGTTCTAGTGGCCTCCACTGGAGTTGCGGATCTGCCGGACTTTTTCTGGCTGGTTGGGTCAGTACTGGTTGGCTCGCTAATCGGCGAAAGCTTGGGGTTTTCAATTGGAAGACTCTTCGGAAAACAAATTAGGGCCTCTAGACTCGGGCAACGCTTTGGCGAGAACAACTGGAAGAGGGCCGACACTTTCGTTGAAAAACGAGGCGGGCCAGCGGTAGCCATCTCCAGGTTCTTGCCAGTTCTGCACTCACTGGTTCCGGTAGTGGCAGGGGCAACCAAAATGCGCTACCAGAGCTTTATTGCCTGGACCTTTGGTGCCTGTCTGGTATGGGCCAGTGCATACGTTGGTATTGGATACATCGCCAAGGCCAGCTACCAAGAAGTTGCCTCCAACTTCAAATTTGGTGCCTTTGCCTTTTTGGGCGTTATAGCTCTATTTGTTTTGTTTGTTCACCTTGGAAAAAAGAAAATCTCTAAGGTTGCCGACCAGATGATCGAAGAAGATATCCAAAAAACCAGCAAATAGCTGTCTGCTAGACCCCGATTTTCTTTTGTCGGTCGATAGCCATACACTAATGATTATTCGAACACTTGTTCGAATAATCAGCCGTTTATGGGGAAGATTAATGATCCAAGTCGATGAGAACGTCAAGGTACTAACCAATCAAGCAGGCGAACCAATTCGCTTCAGCTGGCGAAATGGCAACTATAAAGTCACCTCCCGCCCTGAACGTTGGTACTCAAGGAGGCCCTGGTGGTTAGAAGCTCGCCGTGCTCAGCGCGGCATCGGCTCCGGAGTGCTAGAAGTTGAGATGTGGCGCCTATCCGCCGTCAAGGGAGTGAGCTCCCCAAGCGAATTTGAATTACTGCATAGCCAAGCCGATGATGGCTGGCAATTGGTTCGCGTTTGTGGCTAAAGATGTCCTTTACTCATCTCAACGTCTCGTCGGCTTACTCGTTCCACTTTGGAACAGCCAAGCCCGACCAGCTTGCCCAAGCAGCCGCAAGCTACGGTCAAGAGGCTCTAGCGATAACTGACGAGCACGGACTTTACGGAGCTGTAAAACATATCGGTTCCTGCCTTGATAAAAACATCAGTCCGATAGTCGGCGTGCGTCTAGTAGTTCAAAATCGCGGGATAGTGACGATTCTGGCAAAAGGACACAACAAAGGAGTGGGCTGGGCTGCTCTTTGCAAGATAGTTTCCAAGGCTCAAAATAAATCACCGGGTAGATCTAAAAAAGAAATAGCAATTTCGGAAAAAGATCTATCAGAGCTAGTTGTCACTGAGGGCAAACTAGCCTGTGTCATATTGCTTGGACCAGACTCCGACTTCGGTCAAGCTGTCTTAAATTCAAACGCAAAAGAATCTGCCAAGAAGCTTTTAGCTTGGCAGAAACTAATTCCAGTTAGCGAATGCCTAAGCGTTGAAATCGTTTCTCATCTAACTGAGCCTGGAACAAACTACTCAACCACTCAAGCAAAAAGAATGTTGCAGTTATCACTAACGGTAGGTATTAGGCCAGTACTAACAAATGCAGTCCGATACCTCGAGCCGGATGATGCACTAACCGGAGACGTCCTAGATGCGGCAAGGCATCTAGAACCACTTGGCATCTTCACTCCCCAAGCTAATGCCCAGGCTTGGCTAAAGCCAGAAGCTTTGATGAAACAGTTAGCTCTAGAAATCGCGGAGAGTAAGGAGCTTGCAACAGTGCTGCTAAAAAATACCCAAGAACTGTCCGATAGCCTAAGGCTTGATCCGGTCAGTGATTGTGACTGGTCAAGACCCAAGACGCCAGAAAAATCGGCGCTTGGTATCGAAGGAAACCCCTTCGAGGTGCTCTGGCAAAAAGCCCACGCTGGTATTAATTGGCGCTATCCAAACCACTCGGAAGACAAGCTACTTCCGGTTAGACATCGGCTACATCAAGAGCTAATAACCATCAACAAACTTGGTTTTGCTACTTACTTTCTGACCGTTGCAGATGTTGCTCAGATGATTCGCGATATGCGCATTAGAACAGCTGCCAGAGGATCAGGAGCTGGATCCCTTACAAACTATCTCCTTGGAATAAGCGGAGTTGACCCCATCGAACATGATCTACTGTTTGAGAGATTTCTAAGCACCGAGCGCTCCAGCCTCCCTGATATTGACATCGACGTTGAGTCAGCTAGAAGACATGATATTTATCGGGCAATTTTTAAGCGGTATGGCGGGCATCGTGTGACTTTGTTGTCGATGCAATCCACCTACCGCGGTCGAGGAGCCGTTAGAGACGGTGGGCTGGCACTGGGCTTTGAGGAAGATCAGATTGATGAGATAGCAAAAAGTATCTGGCGCTTTAGTGCCAGGAACTTTAGAGGAATGATTGGCAAAAAACCAGAGCTTCAAAAACTTGCTCAGCTGGTCGAGCATGACCGACGGCTAAATCTATTGGTTGATATCACTGAACGTTTAGATCGACTCCCTAGGCATATCTCAATGCACCCGTGCGGAGTCATTTTGGGAAACCAGAATCTATTGTCTTTGACTCCGGTTGAGCCAAGCGGCCTGGGTCTTCCAATGAGTCAGTTCGACAAAGACGATATGGACCCGATGGGCATGCTCAAGCTAGACATTCTTGGGGTTCGAATGCAATCGAGCATGGCATATGCCATCAGAGAGATAGAAAGAGTCTCTGGCAAAACCATCGACCTTGACGCTATTGCGCGTGATGACAAGGAAACTTTTCGACAGATTCGAACCACTAATACCCTTGGTGTTTTTCAGATTGAAAGCCCCGGTCAACGTGAACTAACTGGCAAACACCAGCCCACCGAGTTCAATGATTTGACGATTCAGATTTCGCTGTTTAGGCCAGGACCTATGAAAGGAAACATGATTGCCCCGTACCTTGACGGACGTCATGGTTTTGTGAAGCCCGATCTGATTCATCCCGATCTTGCTCCAATTCTCAAATCAACTCAAGGAGTTGTGATATTTCACGAGCAGGTTCTGAAGATACTAAACGTGATGACCAGTTGTTCACTTGCCAAAGCTGATGAACTCCGAAGAACGCTAGAAAAGGACCGTAGTTTTGTTGAAAGATTCTTTAGGCAAAATGCCACGAAGCGTGGCTACTCGAAGATTGTTGTGGATCGCATCTGGAATGTGCTCGAGGGGTTTGGAAGTTTTGGGTTCTGTAAAGCACATGGCGCAGCTTTTGCACTTCCCACCTACCAAAGCGCATGGCTCAAGACCCACTACCCCACTGAATTCCTGGCAGGTCTTTTCACTCACGACCCGGGAATGTACCCAAAACGATTGTTGCTGTCAGAAGCCAGAAGACTGGGGGTAAAGATACTCCCGCTTGATGTCAATAAGTCAAAAGACGAATATCTGGTTGAAGAAACTACCCAAGGAGTTGGAATTCGCATGGCGCTAACTGATCTGCATGGAATATCAAATGCAGAGATAGTCCGGATTATTCGGCAAGCTCCGTATTTAGATTTGGCTGATTTTTATCTACGAGCCAATCCAGGTCGTGCAACTATCAAGCGCCTAGCTTTAGTTGGTGCTCTGGATGAGTTGACAGGTGGTTCCAACGATCACACCAGAGGAGACGTGTTAGAACGAGTGCGTCAACTAACGGCCTTGAAGGCAAAGCCAAAACTTGATCAAAATCAACCAATGCTGGATTTTGAAGCCAGAGACATAATGCCTAGAGGTAACGCTGAGATCTCACCGGCCGGTCAAATTCAAGCAGAGCTTGACTTGCTTGGGATGGACATCACTGACCACCAGCTGGCTAAGTACCAGCCGATGCTTGATCAGATGGGTGTTGTTAGAGCTAGTGAGCTAGTTAGCTTGAGATCAAAAACCGAGGTTCTGATTGCTGGGGTTAGAGTTGCAACCCAAAGCCCTCCGATGCGATCGGGGAAGCGAGTTGTTTTTATAACCCTCGATGACGGCTCGGGTTGCAGCGATGCCACCTTCTTTGACGAAGCCCAAGCACGGTCTAGTGGTGTACTTTTCAATACCAAGCTGATGTTGATTTCAGGTAAAACTAGGCGCACCGGCGTAAAGGGTGTTTCGATAATGGCCGAACATGCCTGGGACTTAAAACAACTCTGGCAAGAGTATCGCCAGAAAAATCAACTAGTCGCGGTTGAAAATAGCTAACAGACGAAGGATCTCGACGTAAAGCCAAATTAGAGTAACCGCAAGACCGAAAGCTGCACGCCACTCCATATCAATTGGCCATTTGTCCCTTGCACCAACCATGATGGTCTCGAAGTCTAGGTTCAGAGTGAAGGCAGCAAGACCTGCTCCAACTAGACCCGCAATCCAGCCAAAAGCTGAGCCGTAAACTCCAGCACCGCCAGTTATTAGAACAAAACCTAGGTTCACCACTGCAAAAATCATGTATCCAACAATTGCAAAAGTCATGATGCGAGTGAATCTGGCATCAACCTTGATCCAGCCGAAGCGATAGGCAGCAAACATTGCACCCGCGGTGGTGAGTGTTCCCAAAACTGCTGACTGAACAATTCCTGGATACATCGACTCAAACATTGCCGAAATTCCACCAAGGAAAACGCCTTCGACAACTGCGTAGGTCAAAATTACTGCCGGCATTACCTTCTTCGAGAAGGTGATCCACAAAGCAAGCCCTAAGCCGACCAGCATGGCTGGGAACCAAAGCTGCTGCAGTGGACTGAAAAACCAAGTTGCGGCGGCGGCGGCAAGCAGAACCACGAAGATAGCCATGACCTTGCCAGCAGTTCCCTCAACAGTCATCGGCTCCGACTTGGAAGTAATCTTGGCAAACTCAGCGTCCACTAGCTCCTGGGGTACCTCACGAGCGGCGCTCAGGCCGGTCTGCATTGAACGGTTGAATACTGGGTTATGTGACACGCTAATCTCCTTCTTTCTTAGGGGTTAACTGCTAAAAGTCTAAGGTCTATTCCTTGGAAAATGCTGAAAGTTAGGCTCGCAGAGCCGCAGAGATAAACTGCACGTGCTCGGGGCTAATCTGGTGGCCCCCGGGGTGCATCAGCAATGTCACTTCCGCACCAAAGCCTTCAAACTCATCAATCAGCTGAGAGGTCTTTTCAGCTGGTGAATATGGGTCGATTTCTCCATTGGCAATGAAAACCTTCTTGCCACGAAGGTCCGGCGTAGTCGGGCTAACCGCAAAGGCCTTAGTGGTGCCAAATGCCGCAATCGTGGAGACCACCTCCGGATGAAGCTGAAGGAGAGCTCCTGCCGTATTGGCGCCGTTCGAGAAGCCAACAGCCACGACTTTTTCAAGATTGAAGCCGTAATGAACGCTGGCCTCACGAACGAAGGCCGCTAGCTCGTTAACATTTTTCTTTATAGATTCCTCGTCAAAGCTACCGTCGGGGTACCGAATGAAGAATCGATTCATACCGTTTTCATCGACCAGGCCCCGGGGTGAAAGCAAATTCGCCTCTGGGTCGATTGCTTTTCCTAAATTCAAAAGGTCAAACTCGTCCGCTCCAGTTCCGTGGAGCAAGAGCAAGGTTCGCCCCGACCTTAGGTCAGCGCCAGGCTCAAAGACGTGAGGTCTTGCTAACTCGCCACCTGTCATGCGCTGTACTCACCTTCGTTAAGTTCGATTGGAGTCAAGTTTGCTTCAATTTGGGTTCGAGTGGGTTCAAGCCATGGTGGAAGCCTCAGTCTTCTTCCAAGTTCGAGAAGCGGCTCATCGATATCAAAACCGGGAGTGTCGGTAGCAATTTCGAACAAGACACCTCCTGGCTCTCGGAAATAGATGCTCTTGAAGTATTGACGGTCCATAATTTGAGTTACTTGAACACCGTTTGATGAAAGCTCCTGCTGCCAAGTCGTCATAGTTTCAATATCAGGCGCCCTAAAGGCTACGTGGTGAACGGTGCCGCCCGCTTGTAGCCCACGATGATTCACCCCTGCCAACACATTTACTAGTGCTCCGGAGGCTCCACCGTTCATTTCGAAAACTGCAGCTTGCTTGGCTTCACCTCCAAGTTTCATTCCAAGAAGCTCAGTGAGCATTCCAGCGGTTGGGTCAAGTTCAGACTGTTCCATGGTGACCGAATGAAGACCTCGGACTGCGTGTTCCATGGGAATGCTTGCGACTCCATCCCAGCCACTTCTCTCATCGCCCGTGGTACCTACTAGCTCCAGACGCATGCCGTCTGGATCCCGAAGGGTGAGGACATCTTCGTTGGCTCGTGAGTAAGGTGTTTCTACTTCAATGCCCAACTTTGCAAAGCGCTGCTGCCAGAAACATATTGACTCAGTTGGGACACTGAAACTGGTTGCGGTTGTCAATCCGGCACCCTCTTGCCCTTGAGTCACCCCCGGCCATGGGAAGAATGTCAAAATGCTGGCAGGGCTGCCTGCCTCATCCCCGTAGTAAAGATGCCAAATGTGGGGAGCGTCAAAATTGACGGTCTGCTTAATTAGTCGCAGACCAAGGGCCTGGGTGTAGAAGTCAACATTTTTCTGTGGGTTAGAAGCGATTGCTGTTACATGATGAAGCCCTACTGGATTCACAGACAATTATTCCAACCTCTTTCCTGTTTTTCGAGTCAATCATTCAAACCGGGTGAAAACGGCCTTTATTCCGCCCTAATGATCCATTCCTGGAGTTCGGCGATAGAAATTGCTCAGATCAAATCTTTTGAATTGCTGACGGTCACTCAAAAGAAAAAGCAGCCCCGAAGGGCTGCCATGTTTCTGGCAATTGTTGGTGGACCTGAGGGGATTTGAACCCCTGACCCCCTGCATGCCATGCAGGTGCGCTACCAGCTGCGCCACAGGCCCATTTAGTTGTTGAACTTTGTTAGTTTAGCTCAAACTTCGGTCAGCAGAAACTAGCTCAAGTGGCACCACCGGGCAGTCTGACCAAATCCGCTCAAGCGAGTAATACATTCGTTCTTCTTCGTGCATAACGTGGCAGATGACGTATCCAAAGTCTAAAAGTATCCAGCGACCGGAGCTCTTACCTTCCCTGCGAAGAAGCTTTATTCCACTCTCCAGAAGCCTTTCCTCAATACCGTCTGAGATTGCCATAACCTGTCGCTCATTGCGACCAGAGGCAATGAGGAAAATATCCGTTAGTGGCATTGGGTTTGTTACATCCAGCGCTACGAGGTTTTCAGCAACCTTATCCGAAGCAGCCTGAGCAGCGATCTGAACAACTCTTAGTGCTTCTTTACTCGCTGTCACAAATTCCTATCTAGTCCAAGATTCCAAGCATAAAGGCCGCAACAACCAGGGACCCAATTGTGATCATCAGTACTGCAGTGGACATAACGCCATACACCTGACCCTGGCCTTTTCTGGTCACGAGGGTAAGTTCAACGGTCTTGGCGCGAGTTTTGGCTATTCCAGCGGCCCTAATCGGGGCAACCGAGGCAACGAAAGAGTTGAGACTGTCTTCAACAATGGCTTCATCAGCTGCTCGGCTAGCGCTGACAACAGCAATGCTTCCAGTTGTGGGGTTTGCTCTTGTTATCTCAATTGAACCCGTGGTCATGACAACCCCGGTTCCAGAAATAACGATCTGATTGTTCTCAAGGTCAGGGACGGTATCGATGATAATTGAGGCTGTGACGGGCTCGGCTCCTAGGTTGCTTGTTGAACCAAAATCAGCTCCTTTGACCGGCTCAAGAAAAATCTCTGGCTCTCTTAGTGTTGGAGTGGGGCCAGTTAAAGCGGGCTCCGAAAAACTAACCGGGGCAGAAGCTGCAGTGGCAATGACTGTTTTTTCCGCTTCGCGTCGTTCACGCCTAGATTGAAAAATGGGCGAATCGCTCAAACCGCACCCCTATACAAGCCATGCTTGCCAATGTATTGAACCACGCCGTCGGGAACCAGGTACCATATCGGTTCACCATTTGCGACTCGATCTCGGCAGTCGCTGGAACTAATTGATAGTGCCGGGACCTCTACTGACGTAACAGATCCAGCTGGTACGTCAGGAATTACTAAGGCATGTCCTGGCCTACTTACGGCGACAAAATGAGCTAGGTCCCAAAGTTTTTCAACATCATGCCAGGCCAAGATTTGGCTAATGGCATCGCTACCAGTGATGAAAAAAAGTTCAGCGTCAGGGTGCTTCGCCTCGAGGTCAGTGAGGGTATCTACCGTGTAGGTCGGTTTGTCTCGATCGATATCGACTCTAGACACCACGAATCTCGGGTTTGCTGCGGTAGCGATAACAGTCATTAGGTAGCGGTGCTCACCGCCTGTGACTTCTGGCTTTTGCGAAGGAGCGCCAGTTGGAACAAAAACTACTTGGTCTAGTTTTAGCGCCGCGGCCACTTCGCTCGCAGCCACAAGGTGGCCGTTGTGGATAGGGTCGAAGGTTCCGCCCATCACGCCTAGTCGAAATTTAGCCATGCTAAAGAAGCTTTAGGCCTAGTGACCCTGAGAGCTGGGTTTCTTGTGATCGTGACGATTGGCTACGTCACGGTACGAATAAACAATAAATGCCATGAGGATAAATAGGCTCATTGCAATCACTCCGTACATGATCGCAGGGATTGGAAGCTCATTGTGATGAATGACTGTGCCCTCAGCAAGTAGCGCTAGCAAATTAGTCTCCTAAAACTCTCTTCTCCAGAATAACCTAGATGCGGGTTTGACCCGAGCCTCGAACTAGCCATTTCGTCGATGTAAGTTCCCTAAGTCCCATTGGTCCCCTGGCATGAAGCTTTTGGGTCGAAATACCCACCTCTGCCCCAAAGCCAAACTGACCCCCATCTGTGAAGCGGGTTGCCGCATTCACCATGACTACAGCGGAATCTACCTCAGCGAGGAACCTTTCGGCATTCACTTGATTATTGGTAATGATCACTTCGGTGTGGTGTGTTGAGTACTTTGCAATATGCACAAGTGCCTCATCCAGGTTAGAAACTACTCGCACGGCCAAATCCAGAGAGTAGTACTCAGCGATCCAGTCTTGATCGGTTGCCGGTACCGCGGCTGGGAAGATTGCCAATGTGGCAGCATCACCGTGGATGGTAACCCCTGAGTCTTGCAGTCGACCTAGAACTCTAGGCAAAATACTCTCGGCCACAGACTCGTGAACCAGCAAAGTCTCTAAAGCGTTACACGTTGAAGGCCTTTGGACTTTTGAGTTATGAACAATTTCAACTGCCCATTCTGGGTTAGCCGATTCGTCAATAAAAAGGTGAGTGACTCCGTCGCCAGTTTCAATTACTGGAACCTTTGATCCGTCCACTACAGCCTTAATTAGACTTGCACTTCCCCGAGGAATCAATACATCTATTAGTCCCCGAGCGGCCATCATCTCATTGGCACCATCACGCCCGAAGTCGTCAACGGTTTGAACCAATTCGCGACTTAGTCCGGTATCCACAAGTCCCTGCTGCAATATTTTTACTAAAGCTATGTTTGTATTCTCAGCTGCTGTTCCTCCGCGCAAAACAATAGCATTTCCAGATTTTAGAGCCAGAGCTGAAATGTCTACCGTGACATTGGGCCGAGCTTCGTAAATTGCACCCACTACTCCAAACGGAACTCTAACCTCGGATAGCTGCAATCCATTGGGAAGAGTTTTGCCGCGCACCAGCTCACCAACTGGATCAGGTAATGCAATGATCTGCGCGATTGAATCTGCAAGAGCTACGATTCGCTCTGGGTTTAGCATCAGGCGATCCTGCAAGCCTTCAGATAGACCGTCTTTTTTGGCACGTTCCAAGTCAGTTCTATTTGCGGAGGTAATCTCGGACTGGGATTCAACTAGAAGTTTGGCGATTTGCTCTAAAGCTGCATTTTTATGACCGGTAGAGGCAATTGCCAGCGAGCCGCTGGCCGCCTTAGCGAGCTTTATTTTGTCGGTTGCTGACATGTCTAAAGCCTACTTACGAGCAATCTTGATCTGTGGATTAGGTTCAAAGAAGGTTCCAATTGACTCGCCGGAAAGAGTTCTGGAGACGTTGTCGGCGTTGGTGATGACAACACCAATACCCACCTCTGTGCAGCTTGTAGCGGCAGCCACCTTGGTGATTGCTCCGCCGGTGCCAACGCCCGTATTGGTACCGGCAATCTCCAGACCGCTCAAGTCCATCCCGAACGAGATCTGATTTATCAGCTTGGCGTCTTTGTTGGTGGGAGGCATATCGTATAGACCATCAACATCGCTTAGGAGAATTAGGGCATCTGCCTGAATCAAGATTGCAACCATCGAAGCCAGCCGATCGTTGTCTCCGAAGCGAATTTCGGTGGTTGCGACAGTATCGTTCTCGTTGACAATCGGCAGTGCGCGCAACTGGAACAACCGCTCGAGGGCTCTCTTAGCGTTGTCACGACTTTCCTGTTTTTCTATGTCCGTCAATGTCAGCAATACTTGTCCTGCCACAATGGTGTGTCTCTCAAGGCTTTTTTGGTACTTGGACAACAACCTAAACTGCCCAACTGCCGCAAGGGCCTGAAAAGTGTCCAAGTCAGTTGGCTTTTCGTCAAAATCAAAAAGTGGCATTCCGGTTGCGATAGCACCAGAAGAAACCAGTACTACTTCGGTGCCGCGTCCCATTGCTCCGGCTAAGGCATCAACCAGCTGGTCTATCTT
>WLGB01000049.1 GCA_009703455.1 Actinomycetota bacterium | reverse complement strand
TTGAAACATAGCCAAATCCTATCGCCGCTAAGGTCCAATGGTCGCTATCTGTGGGCCCTACCGGGCTCGAACCGATGACATCCACGGTGTAAACGTGGCGCTCTACCAACTGAGCTAAAGGCCCTCAAACATGCGCCGTAAGGCAACTACAAAACTCTACTACAAAGCCGCCAAGGCTTCGGTGTAGCTGGCAAGGTCCCTAGCTTCACCTGGTCCATTTACGAACTTGGCGCGAACGGTTCCAGTTGTGTCAATTAGGAAGGTTCCGCGAATAGCAAATCCGGCGTCTTCCTTGAATACACCGTAGGACTGGGCCACCCCGCCGTGCGGCCAGAAATCAGCCAAAACCTGGAACTTGTAGCCTTCTTGCTCGGCGAAGACTTTCTGGGTGTATTTAGAATCAACCGAAATTGCCATGAGTTCGACATCCTTGGATTCGAAGGCTGCAAAATTGTCCCGAAGCTCACAGAGCTCTCCGGTACAAGTGCCAGAGAAAGAAAGCGGATAAAAAACCAGCACTACTGGCTTCTTTCCTTGAAAAGAAGAGAGTTTTATGGACTCTCCATGCTGGTTGGTTAGCTCAAAATCTGGTGCCCTGTCGCCGATTTCCACTGCCATGATTCTCCTTGGGATTAGTAGTTTCTAGAGTACTGGTTGAGGCAAAATTCCCAAAAAGCGCAGCCCCTGGAACTGAGTAAACTTCTAGGAGCCTAAAAAAATAGGCAATCTGGTTCGGCAAACAAAATACTGCTGGCCGCCCTTTTGAAGAAAGGATCGCGTTGTCCATTAACAATAATGACGCCTACGCAGTCTCCAACCCGGACATGGACCCTCAGGAAACAGCTGAGTGGTTGGAGTCCCTAGATCAAGCAGCCAAAACTAACGGCCGCGGTCGAGCACGCGAGATCATGCTTAATCTTCTAAGAAGGGCGCATGAGCTTCAGCTAAATGTTCCGTTGGTGCCAACCACCGACTACATCAACACAATCTCTCCTGAGGACGAGCCTGAGTTTCCAGGCGACGAGCAAATCGAAAGAACATATCGCGCTTGGATGCGCTGGAATGCCGCGATGCTTGTGCATCGCGCGCAGCGACCTGGGATTGCAGTTGGTGGACACATTTCAACTTTCGCTTCTTCGGCTTCGCTATATGAAGTGGGATTCAATCACTTTTTCAAGGGACAAGACCATCCATCTGGTGGCGACCAAATCTATATTCAAGGACACGCGTCGCCTGGCCCATACGCCCGAGCTTTCCTTGAGGGAAGACTTAGCGAAGAACAACTAAATGGTTTCCGTCAGGAAAAATCGCATGCCGGTGGAGGACTTCCTTCGTACCCTCACCCAAGACTCATGCCAGAGTTTTGGCAGTTCCCGACAGTTTCCATGGGTCTTGGTCCAATCAATGCAATTTACCAAGCACAGTTAAACCGATACGTCCATAACCGTGGCTTCCGCGATACTTCAGAGCAACACGTTTGGGCATTTTTGGGAGATGGCGAGCTCGACGAAGTTGAAAGCCGAGGGGCTTTGCAACTTGCCGCCAACGACGGACTAGACAACCTAACTTTTGTTGTGAATGCAAATTTGCAGCGCCTAGATGGTCCAGTAAGGGGAAACGGAAAAATCATCCAGGAGCTTGAGTCCTTTTTCAGAGGTGCCGGCTGGAACGTGATCAAGGTGATCTGGGGTCGCGAGTGGGACTCACTACTTACGAACGATCACGACGGTGCACTTGTAGATCTCATGAACAAGACTCCCGATGGCGACTATCAAACCTACAAAACCGAATCCGGTGGTTTTGTTCGTGAAAACTTCTTCGGAAGAGATCCCAGAACTCTTCAACTCGTCGAGCACATGACCGATGATCAGATCTGGGGCCTTCGCCGCGGCGGCCACGACTACAAGAAGATTTTTGCCTCATATAAGGCCGCCACAGATCAAAAGGGTAAGCCGACCGTGATCATCGCCAAGACCATCAAGGGTTACACCTTGGGCAAAACATTCGAGGGCCGAAACGCTACCCACCAGATGAAAAAACTTACTCTCGCCGACCTAAAACAGTTCCGTGACGAAATGCGCATTCCAATTAGTGACGCAGAGCTTGAGCGCGATCCATACCAGCCGCCTTACTACCACCCAGGCGAATCAGCTCCGGAGATTGAGTACATGCATGAAAGAAGGCGCTCTCTTGGTGGCTATCTTCCAGAACGCAGAACCAAATATGTGAGCTTTAATCTTCCCGAAGAGGCAACTTACGACATTTCAAAAGGTGGTTCTGGAACCCAAGAGGTTGCCACCACGATGGCGTTTGTTCGATTGCTAAAAGATTTACTGCGAACCAGTGAGCTTGGCCCAAGACTTGTCCCAATCATTCCAGACGAGGCTAGAACTTTCGGCATGGACGCCTTCTTCCCAACTGCCAAAATTTACAACCCAAAGGGACAGCACTATTTATCGGTTGACCGCGACCTGCTGCTGAACTACAAGGAGTCCGAAACCGGACAGATTCTGCACACCGGCATCAATGAGGCGGGATCCTTGGCGGCCTTCACAGCGGTTGGCACTAGCTATGCGACTCAAGGGCAGCCGCTAATTCCAATTTATGTTTTCTACTCAATGTTCGGATTCCAAAGAACCGCTGACGCAATCTGGGCTGCCTCCGACCAAATGGCACGTGGATTTATGATTGGAGCGACCGCTGGTCGCACAACTCTAACTGGGGAGGGCCTGCAGCACGCTGACGGACACTCCCCGCTGATAGCTTCAACCAACACCGCAGTGATCAGCTACGACGCTGCCTACGGATATGAGATTGGTCACATCGTTAGAGCAGGGCTTGAGCGGATGTATGGAGGAAATCACTCTGACCCGAACGTGATTTACTACCTGACTGTTTACAACGAGCCATACATCCAGCCTGTGGAGCCTGAGAATGTAGATGTTGATGGAATTCTCAAGGGAATCCACCGCGTGAGTGAAAACTCAAGCGGTGGCATCAAGGTTCAACTCTTGGCATCCGGCGTTGCTCTTCCTTGGGCGTATGAAGCCCAGGGTCTTCTAGAAAAAGACTGGGGCGTTTCCGCTGATATTTGGTCAGTAACCAGCTGGACCGAACTTAGGCGCGATGGACTAAGGAAAGATCGCGAAACTTTCTTGAATCCTGAATCTCAAGTCGGGCCTAGCTACCTAACTCAAAAACTTTCTGGATTGCCTGGTCCCTTCCTTGGAGTAAGCGACTACATGCACGCTGTTCCAGATCAAGTCAGGGCCTGGATACCTGGCGACTACGCAACTCTTGGAGCAGATGGCTTCGGATTCTCGGACACTAGGCCTGCCGCCCGACGCGAATTCAAAATCGATGGTCCATCCATTGTGGTTCGTGCTCTCCAGCAGCTAGTTGAGCGCGGCGAGCTTAAGCGCTCTGTGCTTCAACTTGCAATTGACCGCTATCAGCTGCACGACGTTACAGCTGGAAAAAGCGGAACTGCCGGTGGCGAAGCCTAAGGATAAGACACTCGAGTGGTTGCACTCCATCGCCGGAGAACTTGCAACCACGACGCTTGCCCGCCTTGACCAAACCCTGCCCTGGTATCGACAGATGCCGGCAGCGCGCAGATCTGCCGTGGGGTTGGTTGCCCAAGCCGGTATAACGTCCTTTCTTTCTTGGTATGAGGA
This sequence comes from Actinomycetota bacterium, assembly GCA_009703455.1. Taxonomy (GTDB): domain Bacteria; phylum Actinomycetota; class Actinomycetes; order Actinomycetales; family Microbacteriaceae; genus Rhodoluna. The sequence goes on along the minus strand of WLGB01000049.1, from coordinate 4,780 downwards.
CCCGAAGTCTCAGCCGTGGGTGGCTGCCGATGTGTTTTCGACCGCTCCTCGAGAACTGCTCCGCTCAATTTCACTTCAAGAAACACTTCAGCTGATTCGTGTTGTTGTTCAAGTAGTTGAAGATCGGGTGATGGAAGAACACAGCGAACTTCGCGAAGCGGTACTGCTTTATTCCCGGGAAATCGCATTTAGCGCAGCTGATGTTTACGCCAAAGCTGCCGAGGCCAGAGGGCTCTGGGACGCAAGACTTGAGGCGCTTGTTGTCGACACCATCCTGAGCGGCGAGAGTGAACACGAGTTGTCCTCACGAATATCGGCTCTCGGCTGGCGGGCTCGTGGCTCGGTGGCAGTAATGATTGGTGGCTTCAATGAAGCCACCGACGTCGATGCTCTACGAAGAAGTGCCAGGCGTCATTCAGCTGATGTCCTAATTGGAATTCACGGAGATCGACTCATTGTTGTTGTGGGAACCACACCAAGCGACACAGGATCGACCCGCGCGCCAGTTTCGCTGTTTGAGCTCTGCAAAGTGTTTGTGGACAGCTTCGGACCGGGGGAGGTTGTGGTTGGCACAGAGGTACCATCGATAAGCGAAGCAACCCTTTCGGCTAAGTCAGCACTGGCAGGCATTGCGGTTGTTGGCGCTTGGGCGAAGGCACCGCGTCCAATTTCAGCTGATGACTTGCTGGCGGAGAGGGCGCTAGCGGGTGACATGCTCGCGAAAAATACTCTCCTAAACAAAATTTACCGACCGCTATCTAAGAACTCTCCCGACTTATTGGAGACACTTGTTGCGTATCTAGAATCCGGCCGTTCCCTTGAACTAGCTGCGAGGGAGCTTTTTGTTCACAGCAACACCGTTCGCTATCGACTAAAGCGCATAGTCGAAATGATTGGCTGGGACGCCACCGGAGCCAGAGAGTCTTTTGTGCTACAGGTTGCCACAGTACTTGGAGCCATGACAGAGCACGAACAAGGCACAAACAGGAGGTGGAAATGATATCAATAACTTGCCCAGGTCAAGGATCACAAACCCCGGGCTTCCTAGAGCCCTGGCTAGAGCTTCCAATCTTCCGGGCCCAAATAGAACGATCCTCGGAAATTTTGGGGATTGATCTTGTTGAGTTTGGCACTTTGGCTGATGCCGAAGCAATCCGGGACACCAAAATTGCACAGCCGCTGATTGTTGCGGCTGGGATTGCAAGCTATCTGGTTCTAAAGGAGCGGTTCGGTACCGGGCTAGAAGTGGCCGCCACCGCAGGACATTCGGTTGGCGAAATAACAGCCGCTTACGTCGCCGGAATCTTTGACGACGAGACTGCACTACATTTCGTCAACAAGAGAGGAAGTGAAATGGCTGCTGCAGCGGCTCTTTCACCAAGTTCGATGGCGGCTGTTGTGGGCGGCGATCAAGAGGTCGTCCTTTCTGGACTTTCAGCACTTGGCCTGGCGGCTGCCAACTACAACGGCACTGGACAAATTGTTGCAGCCGGATCGGCCGAGTTGATTTCACAACTGGTAGCCAACGCCCCCGCAGGAACACGAGTGATTCAGCTCAAGGTGGCGGGTGCCTTCCACACTTCATTCATGGAGCCGGCTCGTGGTCCCCTTTCCGAGTTTGCTAAGGATGTAAAGACTTCCGACCCCGAAATTGAAATTTGGACAAATAATGACGGCACCAAAGTCACCTCAGGACACAGGTTCTTGGACCTCCTTGTAAATCAGGTATCGCAGCCGGTGCGCTGGGATAGGACCATGGAGTCAATGTCTCGTGCGGGTGTAGACGTCATGATTGAACTGCTGCCGGGCGGGGCACTGACGGGAATCGCTAAGCGAGCAATGCCTGACACTTTAGCAATTGCTCTTAAGAGTCCCGCGGATTTGGATAAAGTGGCCGAAGCAATAGGAAAGTAGAGCAAACCTAATGGCAAAACTAAATCAATCAACCACGGTTGAGTTTTCGAAGATTTACTCGATTGGTGCCGCGCGCGGCGACCTAACAATCACCAACGACGATGTTGCCGGTCCAATCAACTCTTCCGATGAGTGGATTACCCAGCGCACTGGAATCATCACAAGAATGCGCGCCAGTAAAGACCGATCACTTATGGATATGGCGGTTGAAGCAAGTAACGAAGCAATAGAAAAAGCTGGTATCGCTGCCTCAGAGATAGAAGCCGTGATCTTTTCAACTATCACTCACCCCTACCAAACCCCGTCGGCTGCAGCTTTGCTCGCGGATCTAGTAGGCGCAAACCCGGCGCCAGCATTTGACATTTCAGCAGCGTGCGCAGGTTATTGCTATGGAATCGCGCAAGCGGACTCACTGGTTCGCTCTGGGGTTGCAAAGTATGTACTTGTGGTCGGTGGTGAGAAGCTAACAGATTTTATTGACCCAACTGACCGTTCTATTTCATTCTTGTTGGGTGATGGTGCCGGAGCAGCAATTGTTGGACCTTCCGACAGTCCCGGAATCTCTAAAACCGTCTGGGGAAGCGATGGAAGTAAGTGGGACGCGGTTGGAATGACCGGCTCCCTAATTGATTTCCGCGATGGCACCGGAGCTTGGCCAACCCTTGTTCAAGAGGGTCAAACAGTTTTCCGCTGGGCAGTATGGGAAATGGTTAAAGTTGCCAAACGCGCTCTAGAAGTTGCGGGGGTGACAGCCGATGAGCTGAATTCAATAGTTATGCACCAAGCCAACGAGCGAATCATCGACGAGATGGCAAAACAGCTTGGGCTCCCTGAGCACGTGGTTGTTGCCAGGGACATAAAGACCACTGGCAACACCTCGGCGGCTAGCATTCCGCTTGCCATGCATGCGCTCATTGAGGACGGGGCTGTAAAGTCCGGTGATTTGGCACTCCAAATAGGCTTTGGGGCTGGCTTGGCCTTCGGCGCCCAAGTGGTGGTTGTGCCCTAAACTTGTGGCTGGTTCAATAAATTGCTCAAGAGGAGATACGTAAAAATGGCACTTTCAGCAGCAGAAGTACTTACAGGGCTTTCAGAAATCGTCACTGACGAGACCGGTATCGCAACCGAAGCTATTCAGCTAGACAAGTCCTTCACAGACGACTTGGACATCGACTCTATTTCGATGATGACCATCGTGGTAAATGCCGAAGACAAGTTTAACGTTAAGATTCCAGACGAAGAGGTCAAGAATCTACTTACCGTTGGCGACGCAGTGAACTACATCACAAAGGCGCAAGGCTAACAACATTGTTCAAAAAAGTTGTTGTCACCGGGATTGGCGCTACCACGCCACTCGGTGGTGACAGCAAAACCACCTGGCAAAATCTTTTGGCAGGTAACTCTGGTATCTCGACCCTGACTCAAGATTGGGTTTCCAAATACGAACTTCCCGTGACTTTTGCCGGGCAAGCCAAAACTCCAGCCAGGGAAGTCCTCACTCTCCAAGAGGGCAAAAGGTTAGATCCGTCCAGTCAGTTCGCACTTATTGCAGCCCGCGAAGCTTGGGCCGATGCCGGGTCCCCCGATGTTGCGCCAGAAAGACTTGCTGTTGACTACGCGACGGGAATCGGTGGGGTTTGGACCCTCCTTGATGCATACGACGTTCTAAAAGAGCGCGGCCCAAGAAGAGTCTTGCCTATGACCGTTCCAATGCTTATGCCAAACGGACCGGCCGCAGCCATAGGCATGGAGATTTCCGCAAGAGCTGGAGTAAGAACTGCGGTTTCAGCCTGTGCATCGGGCACTGAAGCAATTGCCAACGCGTTCAACCGCATCAGAAACGGGGAAGTTGACGTAGTGGTAGCAGGCGGATCAGAGGCCGCCATCCACCCGCTTCCAATTGCCTCCTTCGCCGCTATGCAGGCGCTTTCCAAACGTAATGACGCCCCGGAGAGGGCCTCTCGACCTTACGATGTGGACCGTGACGGTTTTGTGATGAGTGAAGGCGGCGGAGCACTGGTTTTAGAAAGTGAAGAGCACGCTCTAGCGCGCGGAGCAAAGATTTATGCCGAGGTTGTGGGGTCTTCCGTGACCTCGGATGCCTATCACATAACCGCTCCAGACCCTGAAGGGTCCGCTGCCGCAAGAGCAATGCTGAGTGCAATCGAGCAAAGTGGATCAACCATTGAAGATGTAGTTCACATCAACGCACATGCCACCAGCACACCGGTGGGAGACATCGCGGAATACACCGCGCTGAAGCGAGTTTTTGGAGACTATTTACCAAAGATTGCTGTGTCTGCCACCAAAAGCTCAACCGGGCACTTGCTCGGAGGCGCCGGCGCCATCGAGGCCATCTTTACAATTCTCGCGCTTCATGAACGAACCGCTCCTCCGACGATAAACCTAGACAACTTAGACCCTGCAATTGAACTAGATGTTGTGACCAGTCCGCGAAAGCTAGCGGGGTCGAATATTTTGGCTATAAGCAACTCGTTCGGCTTCGGCGGACATAATGCCGTGGTTGCCTTCCGCTCCACCAACTAATTCCCTAAATGGCTCCAGTTCGTCGTCCCAAGCTTGACCTAGTAACTTTCTGATTTCTGCCTGAAGCTTCAGGGCATTGGATCCAGCTTTTTCCATTGCAAAACGTAATTGGTTTTCATTCACCACAAGATTGCCAGCGTCATCGGTTGGCGAGTGAAACATTCCAAGACTTGGTGTGAACGACCACCTGGCTCCAGAGAATTGACTTCCTGGATGCTCTATTACCTCAAATGTCAGTTGCTTTAGATTCATAAACGCCGAGGCAACAGTTGCGCCGGCATCTGTTGGTCCGGAGTAGCTAGCTACTCCTCGAAACCCT
>WLGB01000048.1 GCA_009703455.1 Actinomycetota bacterium | reverse complement strand
TCGTTGGAAAAAATGGTGATGGCAAATCTACCCTGCTGAGACTTTTCTCGAGGATGCAAGAGCCGGATGCTGGCCAAATCACCAAGCGAAGTGATGTTCATATTGGCATGCTCGATCAGATTGATGATTTCCTGCCTGATCAAACAATCTCCCAGGTGGTGGTTGGCGACTTGGCCGAACACGAGTGGGCGGGAAACCCCAAAGTTCGAGACATCTTTGCCGGACTACTGGCCGATTTTGACTTTGACCAAAAAGTATCCGAGCTATCGGGAGGTCAGCGCCGAAGGGTGGCGCTTGCCGCACTCTTGGCTAAAGAGTGGGATATCTTGATGCTCGACGAGCCAACCAACCACTTGGACATCGAGGGGGTCGCGTGGCTTGCAAATCACCTAAAGATGCGTTGGGGCAAGGCCTCGGGGGGCCTTTTGCTAGTGACTCACGATCGCTGGTTCCTGGATGAGGTCTGCAATCTGACCTGGGAAGTTCACGATGGTGTGGTGGACGTTTATGACGGTGGCTACGCCTCCTACATCTTGGAACGAAACGAACGATCCAGATCCCAAGCCGCCAGCGAATCTAGAAGGCAGAACCTTTTGCGCAAGGAACTGGCTTGGCTCCGACGCGGTGCTCCTGCTAGAACCACCAAGCCCAAGTTTCGTATTGACGCGGCCAACGAGCTAATTGCAAACGAGCCCCCACCAAGAGACAGCGTGAATTTGGCCAAGCTCGCCACCACCAGGCTCGGAAAAGATGTGCTTGATATCGAACATCTTTCGTACTCAGTCCCAGGTAGAGAATTGTTAGTCGACATCACGTTGAGACTCGGACCTGGAGACCGTATTGGCCTTTTGGGTGCCAACGGAACCGGCAAGACAACTCTTATGAAGTTGATTTTAGGTTTGATATCACCAGATAGCGGGCGGGTCAAACGCGGCAAGACGGTAGTGCCGGCAATCCTAAGTCAAGAAGTTCGTGAGCTAGATGAGTTTGCAGATCAAAGAATCTTCGAATTGATTGCACGTGAAAAGCGAACCTTTGTCGTAGACAAAAAAGAGGTTGGCATATCGCAACTTGTTGAGCAACTCGGTTTTACCAGTCTGCAGTTACAAACTCCGATTGGGGATTTGTCTGGCGGGCAAAGGCGAAGGCTGCAACTCCTTAGACTTTTGTTTGGTGAACCAAATCTTCTAATACTCGATGAGCCAACCAATGATCTAGACACTGACATGTTGGCCCAAGTTGAAGACCTGCTAGATTCTTGGCCTGGAACTTTGATTGTTGTCAGCCACGATCGTTACCTTTTAGAGCGAGTCACCGACATGCAATATGCACTTCTGGGTGATGGCGCCCTTAGGCACCTGCCAAGAGGAGTGGAGCAATACTTAGAACTTAGAAAGTCAGCCGGAGGCAAAGCTAGCGCGTCTCAAACCACCACATCATCAGGTGCCAAGGACCGAGCCAGCCAAAAGAACCTCCAGCGGCTCGAGCGGTCCATCGCCAAGACCGAGGCCGAGGAGCTTCAAATCAAGTCTGACTTGGAAAAACATGATCCGGCAGACTACGAAGGTTTAGCCAATTTAGCCAGCAGGGCCAAGCAGCTTTCGGCTAAACGCGAGGAGCTGGAGGCTAGTTGGCTGGCTGAAAGTGAGAATCAGGCCTGAAGCATGCTGGTTTTCTGGCAGACTTGGGCTGTAATCAAGCTTCGATGGTTACGATCCGCCCTAGTGTAACGGCAGCACGGCGGCCTTTGGAGCCGTAGAGTTCAGGTTCGAATCCTGAGGGCGGAGCAGCGTGGGAAGCGATTGGGAGAAGTAAATGTCAGCTAGAGGGCTTGTCTGCGTTGTGCTAGCTGCCGGCAATGGAACCCGAATGGTCTCGTCCACTCCAAAAGTTATGCACCAGTTAGCAGGCCGCCCACTAATCGGACACGTTATGGCAACCGCAACCGCGATGCAAACCTCGGGTGTCTATGTTGTTCTTCGACACCAGAAGGAACTAATCAGCGACTATCTATCGAACAACTATGAAACCGCTATTCAGGTAGAGCAGGATGAGATTGCAGGTACTGGTCGGGCCGTAGAGGTAAGTCTTTCAAAAATACCTACCGAGTTCGAGGGTGACGTGCTTGTGATAAGTGGTGATGTTCCTTTGCTGGACACCCATACCCTTAACTCTCTAGTTGCCACTCACCAAGCCAGCAAGGCGTCCGCGACACTCCTGACGGCATTTTTAGATGATCCGTCAGGCTACGGCCGTATCGTGCGCGCTCAAGACGGTCAGGTTGCCAAAATCGTTGAGCAACTTGATGCCTCTACCGATGAGCTTGCCATCCCAGAAATAAATGCTGGTGTATATATTTTTGATGTTAAGCAGCTACGAAAGGCACTAACGCAGCTAGAGTCAAACAACTCTCAGGGAGAACGCTATCTGACTGATGTAGCCGCTCTTTTAGTGGAAGCTGGAAATCCGGTTATGGCCGAGATAGTTTCAGACAACTGGCTAGTTCAAGGAATCAATGATCGCCCCCAGCTTTCCAAAGTTGCAAAAGAGTTGAACTCGAGGATCTGTAAAGCCTGGCAGTTATCGGGAGTGACAATTCTGGATCCAGAGTCGACCTGGATTGATATCCAGGTAACCATCGGTCAAGATGCTGTTTTACACCCGGCAAGCCACCTGCGTGGACTAACTCAAATCGGTGCTCGGGCTGAGATTGGACCGTCTGTTGTGATTGAGAACAGCGTTGTTCAAGACTCTGCAATCGTCGGTCCTTTTGCTTACCTTCGAGCGGGGACTCAACTAGGCGTTGGGGGCAAGATTGGATCCTTTGTGGAAACTAAGAACGCCAATATCGGTTCAGGTTCCAAGGTCCCACACCTTTCCTATGTTGGGGATGCCGAAATTGGAGAAGGGTCGAACATCGGAGCGGGGACGATATTTGCAAACTACGACGGGGTACAAAAACACTCTTCCACGGTTGGGTCATTCGTCAGAGTCGGTTCGAACAACGTGTTAGTGGCGCCCATTACGATTGGAGATGGAGCCTACACAGCAGCCGGAACCGTGGTACGTAAGGACGTAGCTCCAGGAGAGCTCGGCATGAATATTGCACCGCAGCGAGGCATCGCTGACTGGGTAATTGCAAACCGCCCTGGAACCAAGTCCGCCGAAGCCGCGTCGAAGAAAAAATCCAAGTAGAAGCCAGGAGAGCCCTCAGTTGACCATTAAGACCACCGGAGAAAAAAGACTGGCATTGGTTAGCGGGCGAGCCCATCAAGGTCTAGCGGAAGAGGTTGCGACCCTTCTCGGAACTGCACTGGTCCCAACAACTGCATACGACTTTGCCAATGGAGAAACCTTCGTTCGATTTGAAGAAAGTGTGCGCGGGGTCGACGCATTCGTCATCCAGGCACACCCGGCACCAATTAATCACTGGTTGATGGAGCAGCTTCTTATGGTGGACGCACTAAAGCGTGCCAGCGCGAAGCGCATTACAGTTGTTGCTCCATTTTTTCCCTACGCCCGTCAGGATAAAAAGCACAAAGGACGCGAGCCAATTTCCGCTCGTCTCGTCACGGACCTTTATAAAGCAGCCGGAGCAAACCGAGTGATGTCTGTTGATCTCCACTCGCCACAGATTCAGGGATTTTTTGATGGTCCAGTGGACCACCTATGGGCACTTCCGATGCTTGCCGACTACGTGAAAGAAAAATGGGGCCACGAAGAGCTCACCGTTGTCTCGCCAGATTCTGGCCGAGTAAGGGTGGCAGATATTTGGGCAGACCGACTGGGGGCACCACTTGCCATCATCCACAAGCGTCGTGACCCAAATGTTCCAAATAAGGTTTCGGTCCACGAGCTCGTTGGTGAAGTAGAAGGTCGCACCTGTGTGCTGGTCGATGACATGATCGACACCGGAGGCACAATCGTCGCGGCTGCCAAGGCCCTCAAGGAAAACGGCGCTAAGCGAGTTATCGTGGCTGCAACCCACGCAGTCTTCTCATCCCCAGCAGTTGAAAGGCTCTCCGACGAGTCAGTTGACGCTGTGGTGGTGACCAACACCTTGCCAATCACCCCAGATAAAGAGTTTGCCTCGCTGACGGTATTGTCCATTGCGCCGCTTATTGCCAAGGCAATAACCGCCGTATTCGGGGACGACTCCGTGACCTCCTTGTTCCCCGGCCAGTCCTAGGGTTTGTTTCCTCAACCGCTTGGACGGTAGAGTTAGGAACAACAACGGCGAGGGCTTCGAAAGAGGCCGTTATCGACGGGGTTTTCGGGAAAGTTCCCAGATCCTCGCGTTCAGCGCTTGAGTAGAGAAAAGAAATTACCAGGTTTTATTTGAACCTGTAAAAACAGTAAGGGAACCTAAACAAATGGCAGATAACAAACTTCAAGCAGAGCTTAGAACCAACTTCGGTAAAGGTGCAGCTCGCAAATTCCGCGCAGCGGGAAAAACTCCAGCAGTAATCTACGGCCACGGCTCAGAGCCTAGGCATATCACCCTTCCAGCTCACGAGATTGCTCTTGTGCTTCGCCACAAAAACGCTCTTATTGATCTAGACATCGCAGGCGCAGCTCAGCTGGTGCTAGTGAAGTCAGCAACTAAGGATGTCGTGACTCAGGTAATCGAGCACGTTGACCTAATTGAGATCAAGAAGGGTGAGCGCGTGCACGTAGAAGTGCCTGTCCACGTCGTGGGTGAATCGCTATCGGGTACCACAATCGATCTTGAGCACAAGACCCTCAAGCTCGAAGTAGACGCCACCGCTATTCCAGAATATGTTGAAGCAGTCTTCAACAAAGAAGGCGCTGGCTTCCACCTACTGGCCAAGGATATCGTCATCCCAGCAGGAGCCACTCTTGACCTTGCACCCGACGAGCTCGTAGCTTCGGTGATAATCACCGCAGCAGGCAAGAATGAGGACGAGCCAGCTGCTGCTGCAGCAGTTGAGGCCACACCTGCGGCTGCCAAGACCCCGGACGCAAAAGCTGAGTAATACCTTTTTAGTAGTTGGGCTCGGGAACCCCGGGCCCAACTATGCACTTAACCGTCATAACGTCGGACAGATGCTGCTGGATGTTCTTGCCGCTAGGTATGGTGAGAGCTTCAAAGCTCACAAGTCAAACGCTCTTGTGGCAGAGATAAAGATTATCGGTGGACCAAAGCTAATTCTTGCCAAGCCGCTATCATTTATGAATCTCTCCGGTGGACCAACCTCTTCCCTGATGAGTTTTTACAAACTGGAGCCCGAATCACTTATCGTGGCCCACGACGAACTTGATATTCCACCTGCCACCTTCAAGCTCAAGCAAGGGGGCGGCCACGCAGGACACAACGGGATTCGCGACATCATTGCCGCGCTGGATACCAACGAGTTTGCTCGAATCCGACTCGGCATCGGAAGACCTCCAGGCTCTAGTGACGCTGCTGATTATGTTTTAAAAAACTTCTCCAGCTCGGAAAAAAGTGAGCTTGCCGTGACTCTAGAGCTCGCAGCTGACGCAATAGAGGAAATTGCCAGAAACGGGCTTGTTTCTGCTCAGGCTATATTCCACGCCCCAGGTGAGAGCAGCACTGCTTAGACTTGAGCTTGTGAAAAAGCACGGGGTCCTCGCGCGCCTGGGCCAGGGCTACCCGTTCGCAAAACTTGAGTCAAGTCTTCAAAACCCACGTATTTCAATCGTTTCCCCTCAAAGCACCAATTCATTTCTGCTCACAGTTTTTTCTGAACTCAAAGGCGAAAATCCTCCAATTCAGTTGGTGGTGGCCTCAACTGGCAGAGAGGCAGAGGACATTGAGCAAGAACTTGCCTTTTTAGACCCGACCGCAGAAATACTACTTTTTCCTTCCTGGGAGACACTGCCTCATGAACGCCTAAGCCCAAGTGCAGAAACCGTTGGTCGTAGGTACCAGACAATCGCTCGACTCCAAGAACTTGCAAATGAGCCACCGGCCCATCAGGTCTATGTATTGCTTTCGATCAGGGCCGCTCTGCAACCAATCATTTCAGGCCTCGAAAAGTTCCCGCCACTTTCTCTGGTGCAAGGTCAGGAATATCTGTTGCCCGAGTTGGCTCTAAAACTTGTTGAACAGGCTTATCAGCGAGTCGACATGGTTTCTCGACGCGGCGAGTTTGCTGTGCGAGGTGGAATTCTGGATATATTTCCAACCACTGCCGAGCACGCTGTGCGGCTGGAATTCTTTGGCGATGAACTAGAAGAGATCAGAGAGTTTGCAGTTTCAGACCAAAGGTCTTCAGCTACCAAGCTGGACTCACTTACTCTTTACCCGGCTCGTGAACTTATCATTACCCCCTCGGTAGCTGCCAAGGCAAGAGAGATGATGCACGAGTTTCCAAACCTCTCAGCAATGCTTGAGAAAATATCTTTGGGAATTCCAGTTGACGGGATGGAGTCGTTGGCTCCTGCCCTAGCGGACAAGATGATTTCAATATTTGAATACCTTCCCAAACACTTAACGGTTGTGTTGCTATCGCCCGAGAAAGCAGCTGCGAGAGCGGCGAGCCTGGTTGAGACTAACGAAGAATTTCTTCACGCCGCGTGGGATGCAGCGATGGACGGGGCATCTGCGCCGATTGACCTCTCTGGTGGCGGGTTTATTGACTTTGCGACCTTTAACTCGAAGCTCTCAAAACTTCAACTGGTCACGCTCTCACCCTTTGGGTTAGACAGTGAAGAGGTAGTGAATCTGGGGATTCTCGAAATTCCAAACTTCAAAGGAGTAGATGCCTCCGCTATTGAATGGGTGGCCGACCAGTTAGACCAAAAGCACCTGGTGGTTGTTTCTGCTCAAGGCCACGGTACTGCCGAAAGATTGCGAGAAGTCTTTATCCAAGGTCAGCTTCAGGCTGACTTGGTCGATGAGATTCCAGAAAATCCAAAACCCAAGACCATCTACCTTATTCAAGCCCCATTTAAAAGAGGTTTCGTATCGGAAAATTCGAAGCTAACAGTTTTGACCAACACCGAGTATTACTCGCAAAGCAGCTATTCTTCACCGCAGGTGAGGAAACTCTCTGTCAAGCGTGGAGCAGCCGTTGACCCGCTCACTCTCAAAGCTGGTGACTTCGTGGTTCACGAGATTCACGGAATCGGAAGGTTCAAGGAGTTAGTTCAACGAACCAGCGGTATCGGGGCAAGGCAGCACCAGAGAGAGTATCTACTGATTGAGTACGCCTCTCCTAAGCGTGGTTATCCAGAGGACACACTGTTTGTTCCAACCGATCAGTTGGATATGCTCACCCGATACATCGGAGGCGAAGCACCGGTTATTTCAAAACTTGGAGGATCTGATTGGGCCAGAGCTAAGGGCAACGCCAGAAAAGCAGTTAGAAAAATAGCAATCGACTTAGTGAAGCTGTATTCGGCGCGCATGAACTCAAAAGGTTACGCTTTCGCATCAGATACCCCCTGGCAGCATGAGCTTGAAGAGGCTTTTCCTTTCCAGGAAACTCCTGATCAACTCACCACCATAGACGAGGTAAAGCGCGACATGGAAAAGCCAATTCCTATGGACAGACTGCTGGCCGGTGACGTTGGCTATGGCAAGACCGAGGTAGCCGTTCGTGCGGCGTTTAAAGCAATCCAGGACGGTAAGCAGGTAGCCATGCTGGTGCCAACCACGTTGCTGGTTCGCCAGCACACCGATACATTCCTTGAGCGATTCGCTGGATTCCCGGTGAATGTCAAGTCTCTTTCACGCTTCCAGACAGCCAAAGAGGTGAAAGAAACAATTGCTGGCCTTGCAACCGGGGCAGTTGATCTAGTTATTGGAACTCATCGATTGCTATCGGACACGGTGAAGTTTAGAAACCTAGGACTAATAATCATTGATGAAGAACAGCGATTTGGCGTGGAGCACAAAGAAAAGCTAAAAGCAATAAAAACAAACGTTGATATCCTGGCAATGAGTGCAACCCCGATTCCTCGAACTCTTGAGATGGCTATCACAGGTATTCGAGAGATGTCCACCCTCGCCACACCCCCCGAAGATCGCCATCCGATTTTGACATTTATCGGAGGCTATAGCCAGAAGCAGGTTGCTGCAGCAATCCGGCGTGAACTTATTCGGGAAGGCCAAATCTTTTTCGTTCACAATCGAGTGGCAACTATCGAAAAGGCAGCCAATGATTTGGCAAAGCTCGTTCCAGAGGCCCGAATAGCGGTGGCTCACGGCCAAATGCCCGAGGCAGCGCTCGAGCAGGTGGTGGTAGATTTTTGGGAAAAGAAATTTGACGTTTTAGTTTCAACAACAATAATCGAAACAGGAATCGACATCCCTAACGCCAACACATTGATTATTGACCGCGCCGAGCACTTTGGTCTTTCTCAGTTGCATCAGATTCGAGGTCGGGTGGGAAGAAGCAGGGAGCGCGCCTACGCCTACTTCTTCTACGACCCATCCAAACCATTGAGTGAAACTTCGCACGACAGGCTTGCCACCATCGCCCAAAACAACGAGCTAG
>WLGB01000047.1 GCA_009703455.1 Actinomycetota bacterium | reverse complement strand
TGGTGGCAAAACTTAGACGAACCCTCTCGGCTCCCAGCAGATGTGCCACTTAGTTCTCCAGGCGTGTGCCGGTAGCAGAAGTATGTGTAGCAACCGAAGGAAAACCTGCAATACCAAGGCGGTTAACGATTTGCTCGGCATGCAGTCGGCTTTTAGCAAGGTGTGCAATTGTTGGTCCAGAACCTGAAACCATTGACCGCAGTGCTTCGGCTTTCTTGCCAGCGTCTATAATTTCCGCGAGCTCAGGTCGAAGCGCAAGAGCTGCAATTTCCAAATCATTATGCATGTACTTCGCAACTTCGTAAGGGTTGCCCGATGTCAAAGCCTCGAGGAGTTCATCTGGAACAGTAGGCTGCTTAAGCTTTGTGACATCTACCCCGGCTTCGACTCGCATAACATCTAGCTGCCTATAAACATTGGGGGTTGAAAGTCCAACCGCGCTAGGTGTCACCACCCAGTGCAGAACTGCTTCTGTGTCTAACTTCGAAAGCTTCTCACCACGACCAAGTCCAACCGCTGTTCCACCGACTAAGGAGAATGGTACGTCAGATCCAAGCTTGGCGGCAGCCTCAGGCAGCTGATTCTCAAGATTCAAGTCAAACAGGGCGTGCATAGCAATCAGTGCAGCGGCGCCATCGGCTGAGCCTCCCGCCATTCCCCCAGCCACCGGCACTGATTTGTGGATGGTAAAAGCCACTAGATCCGGGCCAAGTTCTGAACCAAGCTGTTGAAGTTCCAATCCGGCCTTATAAACCAAGTTTGAAGTATCGGTAGGCACCAGACCCTTCGACTGCTCTCCCATTGGGCCGGCAATATTAATTGAGAATCTGCTAGTCAGCTCAACTTTTACCTTTTCCCGAAGGCTAAGGGCTTGATAACAACTAGCTACTTCGTGAAAACCGTCTTTTAGAAATGAGCCAACGGCAAAATACACATTCACCTTACTGGGGCTGGAGGCCAGTACGAATGACTCTTGACCGATTCTGCTTCTCAACATTTCCAAAACGGCGACCCAGTAGGTTTCCAGTTCTGCACGTGCAGTTGCGTCAGAAAAACCGTCAAGGACCACATCGATTTCACAAAAATCGGAACTCCAGGGGCTAATGCCCACAGTTGCACGCTCCATCCTTCCAAAAGAGAGCACCACTTTCGATGGGAAAATAGCTGAAGCAACTCTCGGTAGACGCGTTTGACCCCAGGAGGAAGGGTTGTTCAAAATGTTAAAGACCTGCGCAGCCCCAACTGACAAATGGGCGGTAGCCACAATTGCTTCCGTGCTCAAGCGGTAGTCTCGTTCAAAATTCACTTTTTAGAAGCCAGCCTTACAAATTCATCGATACCCAAATCCTCGCCCCGCGCCTGCGGAGAAATCTCGGCTGCAAGAAGTAATCTTTCAGCCTCGGTCGGCGAACCTGCCCAATGCGCAAGAGCCTGTCTTAAAGTTTTTCTTCGCTGAGAAAAAGCGCCATCAATGACTCTAAACACTTCTGCTCGAAGCTCATCGGGGTAGGAGTCCTCGCGCTTTTCAAAATACACCAAGGCTGAATCCACGTTTGGAATTGGCCAGAAGATATTTCTAGACACCACACCCGCGGCCGAAGCGTTGGCGTACCAGGCAAGCTTCGCGCTAGGAGAACCATAGGTTTTTGAACCGGGTGGCGCAACAAGCCTTGCTGCAACCTCGGCTTGGACAAGTACCAATCCTTTTTTGAGGGATGGGAAAGTCTCCATAAAATGGAGAAGCACCGGGACTGAAATGTTGTACGGCAAGTTGGCAACAAGGGCATCTGGCTCGAAGGGTAAAGAGGTCACATCCATTGCGTCAGCTGACACGATCTGGCATTTGTGACCGGACGCTCTGTCATCCAAGGTCTGCTTCAACCTGTTCGCTAGCTTGTTATCAAACTCGACTACAGCGAGATGGTTGACTTTTTCGAGAAGGCCAAGGGTCAATGAACCAAGCCCTGGACCGATTTCCACCACTTTGTCCCTGGGTGAAAGGCCGGCAGCTGTCACAATCTTCCGGATAGTGTTTGGGTCGATGACGAAGTTCTGTCCAAGCTTTTTGGTCGGGCGAAGGTCCAACTCGTTGGCCAGCCTTCTTAATTCTCCGGTGCCCAAAAGTTCAACCACTAGTTGTCCCACGATCCATAGACGGCAATTGTGTTTTTAGCTAATTGGCCAGCTAAATCATTCGAGTCCATTGCCAACTGGTCTGCCATGAATCGAACCGTAATCGGCACCAGGTATGGTGCATTTGGTCGGCCGCGAAGCGGCTCCGGTGTCAAAAATGGCGCATCCGTTTCAACCAGGATTTTTTCTAGCGGCATGAGCTTTAGAGAATCCCGAAGGTGTTGGTTGCGCTTTATGGTTATGTTCCCCGCAAATGAGGTGTACCAGCCATTTTCTTTACAGATTTCTGCAAGTTCAATGTCACCTGAGTAGCAATGAAACACCACTTTGTTTGGTGGACCGACCCTCAGCAAAGTCTCAACAACCTTGTCGTGAGCGTCACGGTCGTGAATTTGCAAAGCTAGATCTAAGTCTTTTGCAATTTGGATGTGGCGCTCAAATGAGTGCTGCTGAAGCTCAAGGCCCAACTCGTCTTCGGTTCGGAAAAAATCTAAACCAGTTTCACCGATTGCTCTAACCCGATCTTGAGCTGCAATCTCGGCAATGCTGTCAATGTCAGTGTCCAATTTTTCCAACGATTCATACTTGGCCGCCTCGTTGGGGTGAAGTGCCACTGCTGCTAAAAGCCTTGGCTCCTTGGCTGCCACTTCAGCGCACCACTTGGAGCTTTCTAAAGTCACACCGACTTGGACTGCACCCAAAATCCCCACTTGGGCAGCAAGAGCTAGGTGGTCCTCATAATCCATAGGCTGATCGCCGTCGGCAATTTCAAGGTGGGTGTGGTTATCGTAAGTCCCAACCAAAAGTGGTTCAGGAAGTTCTGGATAGCTGAGGTTTTTTCTGTTTCCGTCGGCGTCGAAAAATTGACGAGTTCTGATGTGCTCGTTCACGTTCTAAAGCTAAGCCTTGTCTTCTTGCTCAACCCTTGGAAACAAGGAGTCAAGCTCGCCGATTTTAGTTCCTGGTGACAGCTGACTCCAGCTCGCGGCCTCAAGAAGTGGCTGGTCAGCCAAATCACCAAGCGAATGCCCAATGGCTGCCCACAGCTTGGCACTTGCCTTTGGAGTAAATGGACAAAGCAGTACAGCCAGAGCTCGAACCCCCTCAAGGGCAGTTGACAAAATTGTGGCTAACCTTTCGCGGTTAGCCTCGTCCTTGGCCAGAATCCAGGGTTCCTGCTCCGTGAGATAGCCGTTAAGTTCATCAACTAATTCCCAGATGGCAACTAGGGCATCTTGGATAGCGACCTGCTCCATGGCCTTGTCGGCAGCCTGAACTGCCGCTTCAGCAGCCAAGGGAATCTTCTTGTCGGCTTCAGTTAGGTTCTTGGCCTCTGGAACAGCGCCATCGAAGTAGCGGTGCACCATTGCAACAACTCGAGAGGCTAAATTGCCAAAACCATTTGCAAGCTCGGCCTGATACCTAGCTGATAGATCCTCCCAAGAAAATGATCCATCTTGTCCAAAAGCGATAGCCCGCATGAAGTAATAGCGAAAAGCGTCAGATCCAAAAACGTTAGTGATTTCAGTTGGAGCAATGCCTGTGAGTTTTGACTTAGACATCTTCTCGCCACCAACTAACAACCAGCCGTGGGCAAAAACTCTCTCGGCTGGCTTTAGGTCAGCAGCCATGAGCATGGCGGGCCAGATAACGGCGTGGAATCTTAGGATGTCTTTGCCAACAACTTGAATCGACGCCGGCCAAAGACTTTCAAGCTTGTCTTGATCTTCGCCGTAACCTATCGCGGTGATGTAGTTCAGAAGTGCGTCAAACCAAACGTAAATAATGTGGTTGGAGTCCCAGGGGATATCTATTCCCCAGTCAAACTTGTCTTTCGAACGAGATATTGAGAGATCTGTTAATTCACGCTTTACGAATGATATAACCTCGTTGCGAGCGGATTCGGGCTGAATGAAATTTGGGTTCTGTTCGTAGTAGTCAAGCAGTGGTTGCTGGAATTCGCTGAGCTTGAAAAAGTAGTTGGTTTCTTCCAGTCGCTCAACTGGCTTGGAGTGAATTGCACATACCAGCTCTTCCGCGAATGCGCCCTCTCCTTCAACCAGGTCTGAATCAGTTTTGAATTCCTCACAGCCGACGCAGTAATTGCCCTCGTAAGAACCCTGATAGATAAAGCCTTTGTTGTTTAGGTCCTCAAGAAAACGCTGGACGTTCTTTTTGTGCCTGGGCTCTGTAGTTCGAATAAAGTCTTGGTTGTCGATGTCTAGAGTTTCCAGCAGTGGAAGCCAAGCGTCGTGTACTAGCTTGTCGGCCCAGGCTTGCGGGGTGGAATTGTTGGCACTAGCAGTGCGGAGAATCTTCTCGCCGTGCTCATCGGTCCCAGTAAGCAAAAAAGCATTACTGCCTTTTTGACGCTGCCAACGGGTGAGCACGTCCGAGGCCACCTCCGTGTAGGCGTGGCCGATGTGTGGAGCATCATTTACGTAAAAAATAGGCGTCGTTACATAAAACGACTTTCCCGCTGGGCTCACGCTAGACATGGATACAAGCTTAACCGAGCCGATGCGCTTATAAACGCTTGAGAGCTAAAGCGTAAAGCTCGGAGCTGGAGGCCCCGTAAGTCTTGGCAACACTAGTGGCTGCTTGCTTGAGCCCGGTTCCTTGGGTTTTTAGTGAAACTACCTCATCAACTAGCTCTGCTATGTTCCAAACCTTAGGCTCAGCTCCGGCAATAACAAGCACAATTTCACCTTTTTGATCTTGCGCCCAAGCCATTAGCTCGGCAAGGTTGCCGCGCTTAGTCTCTTCAAACTTTTTAGTTAGCTCCCTAGAAACCGAGGCCTTACGAGCGGTTCCAAAAACTGCTGCTGCATCTGCGAGTGACTCAGTAATTCGATGGGGGGACTCAAAAAAAACCATTGTTCGAGTCTCGTTCCCTAAAGATTCAAACAGCCTGATTCGTTCACCGGATTTTCTGGGAAGAAAACCCTCGAAGCAAAATCGATCCGTGGATAGACCAGAAACGGCTAGTGCAGCAATAACCGCTGAAGGACCTGGAACAACCTGAATTTCTATCCCAGCTTCGCCGCAAGCACGGACCAAGGCAAAACCTGGATCGCTGATAGTGGGCATGCCCGCATCGCTGACAAGAACAAGATCAGCGGTTTGGGCCAGCTGCACCAAGCGGTCTAGTTTTTGTAATTCGTTATGTTCGTGAAGGCTTATCAGCTCCGCGTTTAACTTCACCCCTAAGTGATTAGCGAGCTTTAGCAGAGTTCTGGTGTCTTCGGCGGCGATTACCTTTGCTGCTACGAGGGTTTCTTTTAGTCTTGTGGATGCGTCGCCAATGTTTCCAATTGGAGTGGCTGCAAGAATCAACATTTAATAATTGTCCCAGAAATACACCCTTATTGATGATTACCATTGGCTTATGCTGCGGACAACAAGAGGCACCCTAGAGCGACTAGGTATCGCCTGCGTCATGGTAGTCGCAGCAGTAACCAGGCTTTGGAATTTGGGATATCCCTCAAAGCTGGTATTTGACGAAACCTACTATGTCAAAGACGCCCTCACGCTAAGTCATGAGGGGCACGAGAAATCTTGGCCTGAAGGAGCTGACCTGGCTTTTCAGTCCGGTGACAGTTTTGGATACTTGAGCGAGCCGGCTTTCGTGGTGCATCCCCCTTTCGGTAAATGGTTAATTTCTTCCGGCATGTGGTTATTGGGTCCAGAATCAACTATCGGTTGGCGACTTTCGACAGCACTGCTAGGTATTGCGACAGTTGCCCTGCTAATGCTGGTGGCCTACAAACTGTTCAAATCGACCACGATGGCTATAGCGGCTGGGCTACTTTTGGCAATCGATGGCCTTGCCATTACGTTGTCTAGAACGGCCTTGCTAGATGCTTCTCTTACTTTTTTCCTGTTACTAGGCTTTTGGTTTTTCTTAGTGGATCAAGAGCGCTCAAGGGTTCGAATAGTCAACGCTATAAATCAATCTTCAAATTCATTACTGTGGTTTAGGCCCTGGCTAATGCTTGCCGGTGTAACACTCGGGGCAGCCAGTTCCATTAAATGGTCTGGACTATACCTTTTGGCAGGCATCGGAATTTATGTCGTGGTCTCAGAAACTATTCTCCGAAGAAATGTTGACGAGAAAAATTGGTTCGCCACGGGTGTCTTAGTGCAAGGTGTTTTGTCATTTGTTTCTCTGGTCCCCCTTGCAATCGCGACTTACTTACTAACCTGGCTAGGTTGGATTTTAGGTTCCGGCGGATATTCTCGAAACTGGGCAGACGATAATTCCCTTCCTGGGGCGTTTGGTTGGCTACCGGACTGGATGCAATCGCTCTGGAGCTACCACGAGTTGATTTATCGATTCCACGTTGGCCTCACCACCGAACACTCTTATCAAGCTCACCCGCTCGGTTGGTTGATCGGGCTAAGGCCAACTGCGTTTTTCTACGAGTCATACGCAGCCGGTGAAAACGGTTGCGACATTTCAGGCGGTTGCTCCTCTGCCATTACAGCCCTCGGCAACCCCTTGATTTGGATTGGTTCGACTGCTGCACTTATTTACCTTGCGTTTCGCTACTTCAAGCACCAAGAACGCACCCTTGGCTTGGTGTTGCTTGGGGTTTCGAGTCTGTATCTACCGTGGCTCATTTTTGCTGGGCGAACAGTGTTCCAGTTCTATGTGGTGAGCTTTCAGCCGTGGCTGATTCTAGGTTTGGTTTTTGCATTGCAGCAGCTTCGACGCCATCTACACACCAGAAGTCCCCGTGTAGCTAATGCATTTGTTGTTGGTTTTTTCACCGTGGCGATAGCGCTTTCTGTGTTTTTCTTGCCGGTAAACACCGGAATCTTCATAGCTTTTGAGCAATGGCAACTGAGGATGTGGATACCCAGCTGGGTCTAGATGAGCGCAGGTAAACTAGCCAGGTTATGGGTACTTATACGGCCTTGCTGAAGGCGCCTGGGGTCGTGCGGATTGTAACAAGCCAATTAGTCGCACGTTTTCCATTTGGAATGATGAGTCTGGCGTTTGTCATGCACATCGAGCACGTTCACGCCTCCTACGCCATTGCCGGAATCGCCCTTGCCGCTGAAACAATTGGTGCTGCCATATCAGGACCAGTGCTATCAAGAAAGATTGGTGCCTGGGGGGTAAAGCGTGTGATTTTGATTGCAGCAACCCTTAGCGGATTGGCCATGGCTTCCATTGCCCTGTTTGATTCACCTCCGCTTGTCATGATTGTGCTGGCTGCCGCAGTAGGGCTAACATCCCCACCAATCCAGGCCGCGGTGCGCACCATTTATCCAACTTTGGTTCCCCGCAAGCAATTGACCACTTTGTTTTCTTTGGACGCAACCGCACAGGAAATGATTTGGGTTGTTGGACCATTGCTTGCAACTATTTTGGCGGCCCAAGTTTCAACTGCTTTTGCTGTTCTAGTTATGGCCGGTCTTCAAGTGGTTGGCGCAATAATGTTCTTGGGCAACCGTGAAGTCAAAGAAATTGTTATTCCCAAGTCCACAAGAAAAATGGGAGGGGTGCTCAAGAATCGAATTGTAATTGTTAATGTGATTCTAGGCATGCTACTCATTGGCTCTTTCAGTGGAGTTGAAGTTGGATCGGTAGCAATCTTGGACAACAAGGCACTGGCTGGTGCAGTTATCGCCGCATTATCACTGGGGTCATTAATCGGCGGTGTCTTCTTGGGCCCGCGGGCACGGACCAAGTGGGCGCTTTCTAAATACTTAGTCATCATCTTGGTTGGCTACGGACTGGTTTTTATCAATCCAACCGATCCAATCTGGATGGGAATATGCTTTTTCATCGCAGGGATAGGGATTGCTCCAGCGCTAGGTGTGCTGGGCGCGATTGTTGCAACGAGCCTGAAGATGAGTGACACCGCCGAAGCTTACGGTTGGATTGCAACTGGACAGCTAATGGGATTTGCAGCTGGAGCTGCCCTGGCAGGTATCGCAATCGAAACAGTATCTCCGGAATCGGCTCTTTTGATTGCCGGTGTATTTGGGGTTGCAACTTTGCTTGTGGCGCTAATGACCGTTGAAATAACTCCGGCGCTTGGTAAAACCATGGCCGACACCAGTTCCATAACGATAATCAAGGAGACCTGATGCCAGTTTTTGCAGTCACTTACCTTTACAGCGGAACCCCCGAGCAGCTCAATGAAATAAGACCGATTCACCGGCAGTGGTTGGCGATCCTGCTAGAAAGCGGTCAACTTCTAGCGTCTGGCCCAATGGTTGATAACCCCGAGTCTTTGCTAATTTTCGCTGCCGATTCAGCTAGCGACCTGTCGACTCTGCTCGATAATGACCCGTTCGACATCGCAGGCTTTATCGAAACCCGTTCCATCCAGCAGTGGAATCCGGTATT
>WLGB01000046.1 GCA_009703455.1 Actinomycetota bacterium | reverse complement strand
GCCAAAGATCCCAACTTGGTTTGTGGTTTGGTTTGCACCCAGCCCACGAAGTTCTTGAGGACGGTCGGCGGTCAAAACAATCAGTGGACTACCACTGTGGTGAGCTTCTAAAACTGCGGGCAATAAATTAGCCACTGCTGTGCCCGAGGTTGTGATGATTGCCACCGGTCCGCCCGAAGCCTTCGCGGCTCCGATCGCCGTGAACGCCATGGAGCGTTCATCCAATCTAACCCGCAGAGTTAGCCGGTTAGCATCGTGAAGTTGCTGCGCTGCAATCGCTAGCGACTGGGATCTAGATCCTGGAGACAGAAATACTTCTTCAACCTCAAGCTCAGCTAGGGCCGCCATTAGGTGAGAGGAAAAGATTTGGGAGGCAGCAGGAATCAAGGTTAGGACTTGTCCTTGGTATCGGGGTCGTCTTCCGAGACGCCCGTTGGGTCTTGGTCCTCAGGATTTATTGGGTTGGTCTTTTCTTCCTTGGCATCTAGCTGGTCGGCGAGATCGCGTAAGAAGGCAGGATCATCATCTGGCGCAACGGTTCTAGTTCGGCCAAAACGCTGATTTGGTCTGCCAAATGGTCTTCCAAGTGCTAGATAAAGAAGTCCACCAATAAGAGGGACAAACAAACAGATCAAAATCCAGAGCCACTTGGGTAAGTTTCTGACCTCATTTTTGTCAGCACTAGCAGCAAAGACCGTGACGAACACGGTGAACAGAAGCCATGCTCCGAACAAGAAAAGTAGTCCTCTAACCATGCCTTAACTCTAAGCGAGAGACAAACTTAGAATGTAACTGTGAAAAAATTGTGGCTGGTGTTTATTTCCGCTCGAATCGGGCTTTTTGCCCTCTTCTTAGCAGTTTTCCTGCTTCTAGGATTCGAGGGAATTTACTCAGCCCTTATCGCTGGAGTGCTCGCGCTGGCGATTTCATTGGTTTTTTTGCAGAAACAGCGCGACGCACTATCGGTGGAAATCTATAACTGGAACCACCGAGAAAAGAACTTGGGTGTTCCAGACCAAGACGCCGACATCGAAAATGCCATCCTGGACTCAAAAGAAGACAATAAATAATCCAGCCGAGAGGCAAAGTGCGTAAGCCAAAGCAGTAAAGCTAGTTAGCTTTAGAACCAAAATAAGTTCTTGGGCCGACTTGGCAGTCAGCACGATCAAAGTAGCCGGCCCAACTAGAAGTAGTGCCATAAAGCCCAAAATGGTTGCTGGATACAACAAGCTGAAAAAGCCCAGAATCAAAAATGGGAACCAAATCATCAGAATGAAAATGGCCGTTGCCGGCTTTTTGCCAAGTCGAACTGCCAGAGTCCTTTTTGACGCCAGAGTGTCCGTCTCAATATCTCGAATGTTGTTGACCATCAAAACGGCAGACGCAAACAACCCAGATGCTATGCCCCCAAGTACGGCGTTGAACTCAATAAAGCCAGCTTGAATAAAGGTGGTTCCGATTGTGGCAACCAAGCCAAAAAAGACAAACACTGCAAGTTCACCAAGTCCGGCATACCCATAGGGGCTTTTGCCACCGGTGTAAAACCAGGCAGCGACAATTGCCGCTAATCCAACTGCAATCAACCAAAACAAACCCGTGATTAGAACAATTAGAAGGCCCGCAAAAGCTGCAAGACCGAAGAACGCAAAAGCTGCAAGCTTTACGGCCTCCGGCTTTACTGACTTTGATCCAGTGAGTCGAAGTGGTCCGACGCGGAAATCATCAGTTCCTCGGATTCCATCAGAGTAGTCGTTTGCGTAGTTCACACCGATTTGTAAAAATAGCGCAACTGCTAAGGCCAGAAGAGAGAGTGAAAGATCAAAGGCTTGAACAGAGTCAGCAGCTCCCGCTCCAATGGCAACCGGAGAAATGGCAAGTGGAAGAGTACGCAGTCTTGCGCCTTCGACCCAGAGCTTTAGTTTGTTTGATTTCAACTGTTCATTCCTAACTGAAAAGTTCTCTAACCATGCGGTTGTCTGTTTTACCGGTGTGAAGCTTTGGTAGCTTATCGACCCGAATCACACGAATCGGCTTTCCGGCAGGACCAAGCAAATGCGCCAGCTGGTTTGCGATGTCATCAGCAACCTCAGGTGAGCCGACGTAAGAAATTCCCACTCGTTGACCCCAAGTTTCATCCTCTAACGAAACAGCAGCAATTTCCTCAACCCCTGGAAGTTCAGACCCTAGGTACTCAACGCGCTCTAATGAAACTTTAAGTCCGCCGGAGATGATCACTCGATCCGCGCGGCCGATTATGTTCAGCTTGCCATCTGGCGTTAGCTCAGCTAAGTCGTTAGTAAAAATCCAGTCATCTTGGCCCTCAGCCAAAGTCTTTCCAGAAATCAACAGTCTCGAATCCGGTGCAATCTTCAGTCGCACTCCATCCAATGGAACACCGTCATAGACGCATCCACCGGAGGTCTCAGTCATGCCGTAGCTAATCACAACGTTGATTCCAAGATCTAGAGCCTTGTAGCGAAGTTCTTCCGGGGTCGATTGCCCGCCAACCAGGATGGCTCGATAGCTACGAAGAGCAGACAGCAACACTTTGTCGTTTGGTGCCTCGGCAACTAGTTTGGCAAGTTGGTTTGGAACAAGTGAGGTGTACTTATTCTCATTGGTCATCAACATGGTGGATCTAAGAAAGGCCTCTGCCGTGAACGGAACTGCTGTATTCATAATCACCGGTTGCTGATCAGCAAGAATCGAGCGAACAAGAACTTGTTGACCGGCGATGAAATTTATTGGAAGAGCGAGTAGCCACTGCCCAGCAGGCCCTAATCTTTCTTGACCTACACGTGCAGCGTGCAGGAAAGCCACTGTAGAAATGGAAATTTTCTTGGGCACGCCAGTGGATCCCGAAGATTCCACAATTGCTGCAATGTTGTCTTCAACAGTTTCTGGCACTTCACCGAAGTTTGTCTGTTCGCCGTTTACTTGATAAGGGCTTACATATATTGCTTTGGTGCCTGCGATGACCTCTGCCATAACAAGCAAGGCTTGAACAGTATCGTTGGCGGGAACAACCTGAAGCGGTTTAGTCATCGCGAATTAGAAGTGCCAGGGGTAAGGCGCCCAGTTAGGCTCGCGCTTTTCCAGGAATGCGTCACGGCCTTCGGCTGCTTCCTCGGAAGCGTAGGCCAACCGAGTTGCCTCTCCTGCGAATAGCTGCTGCCCCACCAGCCCGTCATCGATTGCGTTCATTGCGTACTTAAGCATCCGAATTGAGGTTGGGGACTTGGACATGATTTCAGCTGCCCACTCAACGCCCACTTTTTCTAGATCTTGATGCTTCACAGCCTTGTTGACAACGCCCATCTCCAAGGCCTTCTCGGCACTGTATTCGGCGCCAAGGAAGAATATCTCTCGTGCGAACTTTTGGCCAACCTGGCGAGCTAAGTAAGCACTTCCGTAGCCGGCATCAAAGGAACCAACATCGGCGTCGGTCTGCTTGAAGCGAGCATGTTCAATGCTCGCGATAGAAAGATCACAAACCACATTCAGTGAATGGCCGCCTCCGGCAGCCCACCCTGAAACCAAAGCAATGACCACCTTGGGCATAAAACGAATGAGCCTTTGGACTTCGAGGATGTGTAGTCTTCCAGATTTGGCGGGGTCTGCCTGGTTGTCATCGTCGGCGTACTTATATCCGTCTTTGCCGCGCACGCGCTGGTCACCGCCACTTGAAAAGGCCCAGCCTCCGTCTTTGGGCGATGGTCCGTTCCCGGTTAGAAGCACAACTCCAACTCTCGAGTTGTTCTTGGCGTGTTCTAGAGAAGCTGCCAGCTCATCTACTGTTTTTGGTCTGAAGGCATTTCTGATCTCAGGACGATTGAAGGCAATTCGAACCACGCCAAGCTCAACGTGCTGGTGATAGGTGATGTCGGTTTGGTTTTCGAAGCCTTCGACTGCCTGCCAAATATTGGCATCGAAGAGTTCGGAAATTGGATTTGCCATGCTCTTAGAATAACAACGTGAACCCTCGCCTATCTGCCCTAGTGGCAACTGCACGCGTAGTGAGTATTCCCTTGAGGACTAAGTTCCGGGGAATCAACGAGCGTGAGCTTTTGGTGTTTGAAGGGCCAAATGGCTGGAGTGAGTGGGCGGCATTTCCAGAGTATTCAGATGATGAGGCAGCCAGCTGGCTGGCTGCTGCCATCGAGTGGGCTTACGGCTACCTGCCCACCACAAAGCGAACTCAGGTAGCCGTAAACGCAATTTTGCCGGCCGTTGCCGAAGGAGAGGTTGCCAAAGTGCTGTCGCGGGCCGGAAAGTTTGAAACCGTCAAAGTTAAGGTAGCGGAGCCTGGACAGACCATTGGCGAAGATCTAGCTAGATTGCTGGAAGTAAAGAGTCTTTATCCAGAAACTAAATTGCGACTGGATGCCAACGGCAGCTATGAGATTGCGGCTGCAATGGAGCTAATCGAAAAGCTTGCCGGAGAAGGAATCGAACTGGAGTACTTCGAGCAGCCCGTTCAATCCATAGCGGAACTTGCCGAACTCAAAATTGAAATTTCAAAGCGCGGCTTTGCAACTCTTATTGCAGCCGACGAATCAGTTCGTAAATCCTCTGACCCACTTGCTGTTGAGCTTGCCGAGGCTTGCGACATCCTTGTTCTAAAAAGTGCTCCGCTTGGTGGAGTGGTGTCGGCATTGGAAATTGCAGCTTCTTCGAAGCTACCGATTGTTCCTTCTAGTGCTATGCAATCCTCAATAGGCTTGGCTGCCGAGCTGCACTTTGCTGCGAGCTTAGAGACGTTGGAGTTTGACGCAGGGCTTGGAACTATGAACTTGTTCGCCGGAGACCTTGTCAAAGACTCACTAAAGCCAGTGGGTGGTGTGCTGGAAGTTAGAAGGCCAGAGTTGAACAATTCATCACTGGATACTTTTAAAGCAGAGGAACACCGCTACGACTGGTGGATCGAAAGACTAGAGCGCTGCGGAGAGTTGATTGGTTTAGAGGCCTGAGTAAACGTGTAGGCCCTTGAAAAACATATTGACGAAGGTGAAGTTGAAAACCACCGCTGCAAAACCAATTAGTCCTAGCCACACCGCACGCTTTCCACTCCAGCCCCTTGTGGCATTGGCGTGCAAGTATCCGGCGTAAATGGTCCAGATAATAAACGTCCAAACTTCCTTGGTGTCCCAACCCCAGTAGCGGTGCCAAGCACGTTCTGCCCAGATTGCTCCCGCAATTAGAGTAAAGCTCCAGAGAATGAAGCCAACGATGTTAAATCGGTAGGCAAGTTGCTCAAGCTTTTCTTTGGTGGGGAAAACTTCCATGACTTTCTTGAAATTCCTGATTCCCTTGGTCTTGCCTTTTTCTACCCAGTTGGCAGTTTTCAATAGGTAGGCCACGGACAAGGCAGCCGCCAGGCTAAAGAACCCGCTGGCCAGAAGGGCAACCATCACGTGAATTACGAGCCAATAGCTTTGGAGCGCGGGCATTAATGATGCCACTTGGACATAGAAGATTGACACAGCGGTTCCCAGCACCAAAAGCACAAAGCCAACCACAAAAGTGGCGAGGATGCGGACTTCTTTAGCTCTAATCGAGATAAAGAATATGATCATCAAAATCAAAGCGCCGGTAATCGAGTATTCAAACAAGTTGGCCCAGGGAACTCTTGCAGCGGCAATGCCTCGCATGATCACACCAGCCGCCAGAATAAGTGTTCCAAGCAGTGCTAGGGCTAGGGCTACTCGTTCCAGAACAGAAACAGTTTTAAGGTTCTTGTCCTTAGTGCTTGCTGCCTGGGACAAGTGATATCCGGAAACAAAAAAGGCCAGTGTGAAAATGGCCATCGCGGCATAGATAACTAGCAGCGAGAGCTGTGATAGTTCTTCGTTCAAAACAAGGGAATTCAATTGATTATCCGTTTCTGATTGCCTTAGTTAATTCTCTAACAAATTCTTCGAGCCTTGGATCGTCGCGCTTGGATAGTGCAGCAACTTCAAAGGAATCTCCCAACTTTTTCACCCAGACTCTTCGCCTTGGGGTGGTGAGCGAAATGATGACTCCGGCCAGTGCCAAAAGAGAAAACAGCAATACCCAGAACTGGCCGGGGTTATAGGCAATGTCAAGTGATGCAAATCTCTTGATGCCGTCGAATGTCACAGTCCCAAGTGCATTTGGCAAGTCGGCAGTTTCTCCGAGTTTTATCTCTAGTCCGGGATTCTCGGTTCCACGACCTGCAACCTGAGTCAAACGATCAGTATCTAGAGCAAACACGTTCAGCGGGATTCCAGAGTCCAAACCAAGGTCTCCGGTATAGACGTTCATAGACAGTAATGGATCAATCACCCCAGGAAAGATTGAAGTGAAAGCCCCTGATTCAAGCTCGCTTGCGGTTGGGTAGAAAAAGGCCACGATGCCCAGTTGCTCTGGCAGATTGTCTGGCACCTTGATGATGCCAATAGATGTCATCTTGCTATCTTGTGGCAAAAAGACCGTGGCTCCCGAGTAACTAATGTCGCCATTGGCGTCGCGAATTGTGATTTCTGGAGCGTAGCCGTGACCTGTCAAATAGACGCTGGCGCCGGTTGCATCCAGTGGCTGATTGACCCGAACAAGGTGGGTAGTACCTTTTTGATCTGCTGGGGTTCGAACAGTTACCGTCGCCCTAAAATCCAAAGGCGCTCCGATGTTGGTCTTGTTTAGGAAGTCGTAATCGACCTCAAAGTTCTCTAGCGTGAGACTCAGCGGAGCAAGAGTTTCTGGATTAAAAAACGTGCCCGGAGACAGCGAGTCAAAGCCTGCCAAGTTGTTGACGAATGTGTCACCTTCGGCAAGGACGCGCTGACCAGAAAAACTAAAGCCGCCACCGATGCCCACTGCTAACAACACACCGACCAAAGAAAAATGGAAGACCAAGTTTCCAGTTTCGCGCATGTACCCTTTTTCAGCACTGATGGAATCTCCACGCTGAGCAATACGGTAGCGCTGCTTGCTAAGAATATTCTTTCCTAGTTCGACCGGGTCAAGACCCTTAGGTGAAGCGGTGCTTTCATAGACCGGCATACGAGACAAATTAGTTGGGGTCTGAACCGGTTCTGCCCTTAGGGCGTCGAAGTGAATCTGAGTTCTAGGTAGGACGCAGCCAACTAGGGAGGCAAAAAGCAAAATGTAAATCGCTGAGAACCAAACTGAGGTGTAGACATCAAACAGTTGGAAAACATCTAGTATTTCCGCAAGGTCTGGGTTGTTTCTAAAATACTGAACCACTCCATTCGGGTCAGCCGAGCGCTGTGGGTAAATTGAACCCGGAACGGCAGCTGCTGCCAACAGAAGAAGAAGTAGCAGCGCCGTTCTCATGCTGGTCAGCTGACGCCAAATCCATCTTGCCCAACCGGTTAGACCTATATCTGGAGACTCATAGCGCTGGGACGAAGACACCAAACACCCCCTGCAGCCAACTTGCAAAACCAATCCAGACTCCGGTAGCTAGCGCTAAACCGAGGGCAATAAGAAGTATTCCGCCAGATATGTTGAAGCTTCGGATGTGCTTTTTTACAAACCCCACCGAACGCGTAGCCCATCCAAAACCTGCCGCGATTGCAATAAAGGGAAGTCCAATTCCGAGAGAATAAACAAGTGCGAGGATCGCTCCGCGAGCAGGAGATCCAGCATCAGAAGCCAAAGTCAAAACAGCCGCCAGAGTTGGTCCAATGCAGGGTGTCCAGCCAAGACCAAAAGCGATTCCTAGAACTGGAGCTCCAAAAAGGCCCACCTTGGGCTTGATAGTGGTTTTGAAAGTGCGCTGTAGAAATGAAAACTGCCCGATCAAGACAAAACCCATCAAGATGATCAATACGCCGAGGACCTGCTGGACCCAGGCCAAATTATTGATGTAAATAAGCATGCCAATGCCACCAAACAGTGCACCGAACGAAACGAACACCGCAGTAAAGCCCAGCACAAACAAAACAGAACCTAAAACAATCCTGCTCTTTTTGGCCACTGCTTCAGCGACACCTGAGATGTATCCCAGGTAGCCAGGAATTAGCGGAAGCACACAAGGAGAAACGAATGAGATTATTCCGGCAAGCAAAGCAAGAGGTATGGCTGCAATCAACGAGCCGTTGAGAATTATTTCTGCCGGGCTCATGGTTTTTCCTTGATTGCAGTTTCAATCAGGGCCTTTAGTATGCCTTTATCAATTCGGCCTAGCACTCGGGCAGAAACGTTTCCTTCGGAATCAATAACGAGCGTGGTGGGCACTGCTTGAGGTGTTACCACTCCAGTGAATCCAAGAACTACAGAGCCAGTTTTTGCATCCATCACCGATGGGAAGTTCATTCCAATTTTCCTGGCAAATGCCAGCGAGGTTTCTGCGGTGTCACGGACGTTGACTCCGATGAACTGGACCCCCTCGGGTAAGAACAGATCTTGCAATTCGACAAGTTCTGGCATTTCAACGCGACAAGGCGCGCAACCGGCATACCAAAAGTTCATAACTGTGATGACGCCTTCAAGCTGAGTGCTAGAAAGAGTGTCTCCACTTTCGGTCTCACCTGACCAAGT
>WLGB01000045.1 GCA_009703455.1 Actinomycetota bacterium | reverse complement strand
TTTGTTCTTCCAGGAACTGTCTTTGGAGTTCCTGCAACCAATGGTCTTGAAGTTAGAACAGTGTTCTTGTTTTGTGCAGCGTGGACTTTAGTTTTCTCGATTCCCCTATTGCTTCGAGTTCCTGAGATTGCAAAGACGCCAGGACTCAAGAAAGAATCAATTCTTCGGTCCTACATCGCCCTTTGGGGACAACTAAAAAGTCTCTACGCTCAGGCTCCTGACACTCTAAAGTTCTTAATCTCTTCTGCCATCTACCGAGATGGTCTGGCCGGAGTATTTACCTTTGGTGCAGTGCTTGGATCCCTAGCTTTTGGCTTTAGCCAGACTGAGATCATCATCTTCGGTATGGCGGCCAACATCGTGGCCGGTATCGGTGCCGTAATTGGTGGTCGAATCGACGATGTGGTGGGTTCCAAGAACGTTATTGCAGGGTCCCTGATTGGCCTGATTGTTGCTGGATTTGGGGTCTTTTTATTCGCCGATGCGGGTGTGATCACCTACTGGATTGGTGGCTTGGCGCTTTGCCTATTTGTTGGTCCTGCTCAGGCTTCTTCTAGAACCTTCGTATCTAGATTCGCCCCTGAGGGTCGAGAGGGTGAAGTGTTTGGTCTCTACCAGACCACAGGTCGCGCCATCAGCTTCCTGTCTGGCTTTTTCTGGGCCTCTGCAATCACAATCGCTGCCGTAGCTACAGGAAACGAGAACACCACAATCTATGGAGTTCTTGGACTGATGGTTATCTTAATTGTTGGGCTAGGGCTGCTGCTTCGAGTGAACCCAAACCCACAAGTCAAATACGCAAACTAGTTTTCTAGCGGTGAGTTGCCAACGTCAGTTCTGTAAAAGTTCTGGTGTGATCTAGAAGCGGTTGGTCCACGCTGATCTTGGTATCTCGAAGAATACTTATCTGACCCGTAGGGGAATTCAGATTCGGAAGTGAGCTTGAAAAAGCAGAGCTGACCGATCTTCATTCCAGGCCATAGCTTTATCGGAAGAGTTGCAGTATTTGATAGCTCAAGTGTCACGTGACCTTTGAAACCCGGGTCAACAAATCCTGCAGTTGAGTGCGTTAGCAGACCAAGTCTTCCAAGAGAACTTTTTCCTTCAAGCCTTGCTGCTATATCGTTTGGCAAAGTCACAAACTCATAAGTCGAGCCAAGAACGAATTCACCGGGGTGAAGAATGAACGCCTCGTCAGATTTGACTTCAACAAATCTTGTTAGATCGTCCTGCTGCTCGGACGGGTCAATGAAAGCGTATTTGTGATTGTCAAAGAGCCTAAAGAAGCGGTCCAAACGAACATCAATGGAGCTTGGCTGGAGCAATCCGATCTCGAGCGGCTCCAAACCAATCTGGCCGGCTTCGATACTGGCGCGGATATCGCGGTCTGACATGAGCATTGCTCTAGGTTATCGCCCTGGGGGATAGCGAGGAAAATCTGAGGTTAGGCGTTGCTAGGGTAAGAATTGCCCCTCAACAGAAAAGATGTGCCGTGTTCGGTCACCAACTCAGAGCCCGTATCTACTTCGCCCTTTCTGGAATAGGGCTTATAACCGCTTGGGTGCTAAATGGCATTGCCTCATTTGAAGGCGCTAACTATTTGACTGCCTGGTTTGGCTCTGTGCTGGACTGGGTGCTCTCGGTGGACCTTTTTATTGTGGCGGCGGCCACGATTGTCTTCATGCTTCACGAGGCCAAGAAGCTTGGCATGAAAAGAGTTTGGCTCTATTTCCTACTTTCCGGAGCCACCGCCCTGGCCTTTACATTTCCGTTGTTTATGGGCTTTAGGGAACTTAAGAAACAAAAAATTGCCCTTGCTGGAGGCAAGATCGACAACTTCGTAGTTGATGACCACAAAGTTGAGGTGTGGGTGCCAGGAAAGGTACTTGCGTATACTCCGGTGCTGATGATTCACGACGGCAAGGACATCTTTAACCCAAAGACTGCTTCCGGTGGAAACACCTGGGGAATTTTGGATGCTCTTCGCGAAGGACGCATCAAGGGTGACCTCGAGCCAGTAATCATTGCCGTACACGGCCTATCAAAGCCCACCAGAATGCTGGAACTTACCCCGCAAGAAATTGCAGAGCGACACCCAGACATTTGGGATAACTTACCCGCCCCCTATCGTCCTCCAACAAGCACCCCAATGAACGCAAAATACAATCAATTGCTTGCGGAAAAGATTTTGCCAATGGTGCTCGAAAAATACTCCGTCGATCCCGCACCCGAACGAACCGCAATAGCCGGAGCAAGCATGGGTGGACTTGCATCTTTTTACTTGCTAGCCAAGTACCCGGGTATCTTTGGGGCAGCACTTGGCTTCTCAACTCACTGGATACTGGGACATACCTACATGGCCCAAGAGCTAACAGCGCTTATGCCAAGTGCTGGTAAGCACAAAATCTATACCGATGCTGGAACCCAAGACTGGGATATGTTCTACCAGCGCTTTCATAACCTGGCTGTTGCTGCTTTGCAGGCTAAGGGTTACATTCGGGATAGAGATTTGATGTTTGGTGTTTACCCAGGAACCGGTCACGATGAAACCGCTTGGGCAGCCAGGGTGCACCTGCCAATTAACTGGTGGTTGAAGGGCTGACGAAACGAGGGTAGTTCCTTAGTTGAAATCAGGAACTTGTCCGGCACATATCTGTTGGCTCGTCAGACAAGGTGGTAATCGGCCACTTCCAGTCGCGCAAAACTTCGGTTCTTCGCGAGATAGCGGGCGGTTCTAGCCATGTTGCTAAGGGCTAATCATGGTTCATGGGCTTGGCCGCGTACTCTGCCGCCAGCACCTTGCCCAAAATGGTCATAGCCTTTTTCCAGGAGATCCCGTAGACACTTTTGAACGCTTTTTTCCATGTCATGCCCAGGGCATCTTGCCTGAGGAGAGCCATGGTGGCCTGAGGGCCACCAATTGCAACTAAGGCTTCAACAGCTGCATACCCGACGCTGAAACCCAATTGATAGTCTCCGTTGTTGTTTGGGTCATAGCAATCTGGGGATTTTTGACTAGACAAAAACTTTGTTATCGCAGGTGCAGTTAGACCAGATTCGCTAAGCGAGGGTCTAATGGGCATTTTCTGATTTATTTGCCTACGAACGCTGTTGTCCCGAGCCTTTAGATACTCAGTCGGATTATTTGTAACAATGGCTATACCGATTGCGTTTGCCTGGCCTTCGGCGAACCAGCAGGGCAAACTGTCGTGAGCCGATTCGGAATTGCGACTGCTTCCAATCCATTGTGCAAATTGCATGATATGTGCGTACTCATGCGTCACCTGGCTGATTGGGCCAAACTCAGTCGAATTAGGTGACCAGAAATCGCCTTCCTGGACTCCATAAAATGCGAAGCCCGAATTTGTTCCAGGAAATGTCATTGCCATT
The DNA here is from genome assembly GCA_009703455.1 of Actinomycetota bacterium. Lineage (GTDB taxonomy): Bacteria > Actinomycetota > Actinomycetes > Actinomycetales > Microbacteriaceae > Rhodoluna. Next base: position 5,440 of record WLGB01000045.1, on the reverse strand, counting down.
CCGCCATAGCACTCCGTGGCAACACCTTTGCTAAATGTGCAGCCTGCGCGCAGGTGGTTGGGAATGTATTGCGGCGCGTTTTTAGTGAGCTTGAGCTTGGTTGCAAGTTCTAACCATTTGGTTTCCGCCCAAGCCTCATCTTGGGCGCTGTAGACGAGTCCAGCGTAAGACGGGACTTGCTTAAAGCCGTTCCAAAGCCGGTACTCCTTCTCAAGAAGCCCAGTGACTCGCTGGTTTGTTGTATCTGTGTTCGGGCCAATCACAATTGTCGTGGGGATCTTGACAGTAGGATTTGCAGCAATCACGTCTTGTACGTTTTGCCAAGCGGTCTCCGGGATAAGAGCAAACTGACTCTCAGCATTTGCAAAGGTGATTGCCTTATTTTGCGGGATTGGAAGCTCAATAGGGATGTATGGCTTAGCCGGATTGGCCGCGAGTGCCGAAAGGGGGGTGGCCACAAGAAGCGTCACAACGGCTAGTGAAGAAATCAGACGGTTCATCTGTGAAGTGTACCCCCGATCACATCGGGGTCCTATCCACTTGGGGCTACCACTGCAGTGTTTCTAGATCCCATAGGTTTGTGTGAATAATTGAGTTGACTTCCGGTCGAACCCCCAACCTTCTGATGCGTAGTTTGTAAAGAGTGAGCCCAAACGAAGTTAGTTGGTAGAGCACAGAGTTGGTACCATGGGCAATCAGGTTTTAGAAGGCGAAAGGTTTTAAGCACATGCTTATTTATAGTTCAATCGTTGAGAAAGTAGTTCGAAAAACATTTCTTGCCGTTCAAAATCATGATTACGAACAGGTGTTGGATGGGGTTTCCCCTAAAGGCCTCACCCATCGTTTTGCCGGTCCCAACTCACTGGGCGGTATTAGGCATGACAAAGAAGCTTTGGGCCGATGGTTCAAAAGGCTCGGCACTGTTCTGCCAGAACTTAAGTTTGAGGTCACAAGCGTACTTGTTCAAGGTGCACCATGGAACACAACAGTGGTTGCACGCTGGGTTGCGACTTGTGACCTCAAAAACGGGGAACCTTATTTAAACCCTGGAATTCACGTAATCAAACTGCGATGGGGTAAGGCATATGACTTTGATGTTTATGAAGATAGTTTTGCTGTTACGGTCGGACTTGAAAAACAAGCAAAGTCAGGCATTGCCGAGGCAAGTGCTCCCCAAATTGTGAGTTAATCTAAACCCCCTAGGTAGAGAAAAACCTGGCCCTCGTGAGAAGGAACCGGGATTCGTGCGCTTGGAGGGACTCGAACCCCCAACCTTCTGATCCGTAGTCAGATAGTCAGAAGAGTTTTTCAACCGGTGCTTGCTTTACGGCACTCATAAACCTAATGACGTCCTTATCAACCATGACATCTTGCGCACGAATCGCACGGGTTAGATAAAGACCTTCGAGTGACCTAACACGGGATAGAGCAACATAGGTCTGCCCCGGTGAAAAAGCACCACGACCCAAATCAATTACCACTTCGTCATAAGTCTGGCCTTGGGATTTGTGAATGGTGACTGACCAGGCTGGTCGGAGGGGAATCTGTTGATACTCAGCCAGTGGAATGGTGACCAGTACTTCTTTTACTTTCCCAGTTGCTTCATCGAACTCTTCTTCAATTTCGTAGCGGACTTTTTCCCAGGTTGCTCTTCCAACATCTAGTCTTTCGCCATCAACTTCAACCACCACACCGCCTGAAGAGGGCATGTCTACGACATGGCCTATGGTTCCATTCACCCAGCGCTTCAGCGTTCCTTCGCCAGTTCTTTTGCCGTCGTCGTTTTTTATAAACATCACTTGGGCGCCCACTTTCAGCTCCAGTTTTGGTTCGGCAGGAAGTGTCTTGCCAAAAGCAGATTCATCGCTTGCGCTAAAAATAGCTTCGAAGGTTTTGGGTTTTGTCGTTAGCCGACTCATGCGTTCGCGGTTTGTACTATCAACCGATGCGTTTATCGTTGCTAGACGAATCACGTCATCATGTGGGGGAAACCTGTTTCCGGCCTGGTTCAAACGGTCAAGCATTTCTTGCTCGACTTGCCCAACTCGAATTGCATTCAATATGGATTTGAACTCTTCGTCGGACTGACGGAAGATTTCCCCCAATTCAAATCTCTCCAAAGAGTCTTCTCGCCACACGTGAGCATCGAAGAACCAGCTGGACTGGTAGTTTTCTGCCATGTAGTTTCGTTCTTCATTGTTGCCCGGCACAGGCGATAGCTGATACGGATCGCCGAACATAATTAGCTGCGCGCCACCAAAAGGTATTTTTCTTCTGCCCCTGGCGATGCCCATTGATTTTGAAATGGCATCCATAAGGTCTGCGTTCACCATCGAAACTTCGTCGATGACTAGCATGTCTAAAGCTGCTAGCACTTCGCGGGTTCTGCGGTTTAGATGGCGGGCAATGTCTTGCTCGCCCAATATTCCAAAGGGAAATCCAAATAGCGAGTGAATGGTGACTCCGCCAACATTTAGTGCGGCGACTCCTGTTGGTGCACAGACCGCGACGTTCTTTTGGGTATTTTCAACTAGGTAGCTAAGCAGGGTTGATTTACCGGTTCCAGCACGACCGGTAACAAAAATGTTGTTCTCGGACTGCTCGATGTAGTCAAAGAGGTTTTGTTGCTCAATCGAGAGCCTTACTGGTTCCATGATTTATTTTCTGTTGATGCGGTCAAGCATCTGGTTGTAGTCGGTCAAGTCTTGATTGCCAGATCTATCGGAAGCGCGATCAAGGCGTTTCGAATCTCTGTTATCTGATCTAAACCATTGCACAGAAACAATAATGGTCAACCAAATCGTTGGAATCTCGCCAATTCCCCAGGCGATGGCCCCTCCGGTTTGTTGGTCTTGTAGAGGAGAAAGACCCCAGGTTCGGCCCATCGCCCCATACCAGTCCGGTAGGAGTAGTCCTGTTCCACCCATAAGAGCAAGTCCAAAGAATGCGTGGAAGGCCATTACGCCAATAAGCATTACGAGTCGAATCGGATAGCCAAGTCTGGAAGGGCCTGGATCGATACCAATCAGAGACTGAACAAAGAGATAGCCAGTGATCAAAAAGTGAACAATCATCCACTGGTGGCCGATGTGTTCACGGGTGGCCCAGTTAAACAAAGGGGTGAAGTAGAAAATAACCAGTGATGCTGCAAAATTCACTGCAGCAAATAGCGGGTGAGCTATAAACATTGCGTACTTGGTGTGCACTGCCCAAAGCACCCATTCTCTTACACCCCTGGAATCATCAGAGCGCTTTTGAACTGCGCGCATCAACAATGTCACTGGAGCTCCAGGAACCAGCAGGACTGGAATTGCCATGGTGAGCACCATGTGGGCAATCATGTGGATACTGAATAGATATTCCTGATACACGTTTAGTGATCCGCTGGTTGTTAAAAGTAGTAGCAACATTCCGGCTACCCAAGATATTGTTCTGGCTATGGGCCAGGAATCTCCCCGCGCCTTTAGTCTTCTAACCCCAAGAAGGTACGCACCGACTGCCCAGAGAGCAACTAGCGCCCAAAGAATATCTAGACGATTTTGGGTAAAGAAAGTCTCGAAAGTTAGCTCGGGCGGAAGTGGTTCACCGGTCAATAGCTGGGCTGGGGTTGGAACCACAAATTCACCCTGATTCACAGGAGGCGCGGTTCTGGCGAGCGCGGTTCCCATGCCAAGGGCTAGTCCCATGATGAAGATCTCAAGTATCACCAGCTTGAAAAAGCCGCCTTTTTCGGATATCTGGCCAATCACCTGGGTTCGGTAGCTAGCTCCAAAAATTCCAAGAATAACTAGCAAGATCACCTTGATTAGCAGTAGTTGGCCGTAGGGGCTAGAAAGCCCAGACCAATCTGGGATACGAACAAGGCTAGAGCCAACACCAGAAACCCCAACAATCACAAAGCTCGCTAGAGCCAGCGATGAGTATCTGGAAACCATGGGGCGGGCTTCTGCCAACACATCACTCCTGAGAGCGAATAAGGCAATCAGCCCACCAACCCAGATGACAATTCCAACTAGGTGAAGACCTAGTGAGTTAACAGCCAGCGAGTGATTGGCGGTTCCGGCTGCGTGTCCTATCAAAGCCAGTGGAATCAAGGACGCTAGCCCCAGCGCTGCAGTCAAGGCAGTTCCGGTAAGGCCCGAAACAGTAAGTGCCAAAATACTGATTGCGAAGGCGGCCAAAAGATTTAGCGCCAGGGAGATACCCAGCTCAATTTCTGTGGCATAGACCCATAAGCCCTGGCTAAAGCTCTGCTCTAAAGAGAAGCTGGCACCAGACACCGACACAAAGCTCAAAACAAAGTGCACCGAGGCAGCTACTGCCCATACAGCAGCACCTGCTGAGGCAAGGTTTAGTAGTTTGCGCAAAACAGCTGATTTGTCGTTGGCCGCAAAGCCTGCAAACACCAGAGATCCGATGCTTATGGCCATGGCTAGATTCATAAGGGCTTTAGCCGCCGGAACTCCGTAGCGAACTATTGGACCAGGGTCTGAAAACTGCAGCACTGCTGCTCCACCGCCAATGGCAAGCCCCACTGCTAGAGCCAGAGCAAGGCCCAGGGTGGCGATTAGGCCAGCGGAATACGCTCTGGTTTGAAAGGATCTCACCTGTTAAGCCTAGGCAGAAACCTTCCGGTTTTTCTCGAGTACTCCGCGTACCCTGCGTAAGTGCCAGTTAGCAACTTCTCTTCGAAGTTGGCCTTGTAGTTCAGAAGCAACAGCAGGGCTACAAAGAAAATAGCGTGCGGAAAAATGCCTCCAGCAATAGTTAGACCAAAGGCCAACAAGATAAGGCCTGAATAAATTGGGTGTTTTACGTACCTATACAAACCATCGGTAACAAGCTCGGCGTTCTTGCCTGGAATTGGATGGGCAGTGAGGCTTTTTCCAAGGGCTAGGGCTGAGAATGCAAGAATCACAAAGCCCAGAAACAGCGCGCTAATTGAAACCAGGGAAAGAAAGTAGCTAAACACCCCGGTGTTTAGCCCACTGGATGGGACAAGGATAAGCAGCCCAAGTAAAACAAATTGGCCTAGAACTAGCAGGTTTCCCTTTAGGCGATTGGTCATGGCTTTAGCCTAACTTCCTGAAGCATTGGAAAAAGAAAAAGACGCTGACCCGAAGGCCAGCGTCTTTCTATTGCTAAGTAGGAACTACTTAACTGAAGCCTTTAGCTTGGAACCTGCAGAAACCTTTACGGTGTTCGAGGCAGCGATCTGGATTGTTGCACCAGTCTGAGGGTTGCGTCCTGCACGTGCTGCGCGGAAGCCCTTCTCAACTGAAAGCCAACCTGGAATGGTGACCTTGGTGCCGTTTTTGACCTGGGCTGCAATGGTGTCAAACATTGCGTCAACGATACGGTTGACAGCTGCCTGTGACTCGCCAGTGCTTTCTGCGATTGCAGCTACTAGTTCGCTCTTGTTCATGTGGTCCTCCTGGAC
>WLGB01000044.1 GCA_009703455.1 Actinomycetota bacterium | reverse complement strand
CAGCTTTCCTGAGCTGGTAACAGAGTTGATTGAACTAGCTTTAGAAAGCTAGTTCGTTATTTCGGTGCAGCGTTTAGTTGGCTCTAAAACTCCTACTGATCCGGCAAGTTGTTCTAAGACTGTGACGCCGGCAAGCCGACTTGAGTCAATAATGACCTCGGTTGCCGGAGCGGTGGCAAAGCTGATAAACCGATAGCTTGGAGCGTTTGAATCATCAACTAGCCAGTCAATTTCTGATGCACTAACGCAAGGAAGTGTTGAAACTTCGACCGGTTCTAGACCACAACGAAGCAGTACTGAAACCGGGTCCCCCCAGGCAGCAGTGGATTGAGCATTTACGCTTCTTCGAGCTTCACCGGCTATTTCATCCGGGAGCCTGACAATTATCTCCGCGCAATCTGGATTATTGGCGTCGGCTGCGGGCTCGAGCGCCACCGTTGGGGCGCAGCCAGTCAAAAGAGCAAGGCTGATGGCTAAAGATCCAAGCTTGAGTTGTGATTTTCTCATCGAAAATAAGGCTACCTTTGATTTGTGAACGAGAACACTCTGGCAACACTTGGCGAAATAGAAAGTCTTCGCCGAACCGTAGCCAGGCTAAAACCAGGGGATTTTGCTTTGGTTGGCTCCGGCGATGACGCGGCGGTCGTTGTTGCGAAGGATTCGTTTTTAGTCTCCACCGACACTCTGGTTGAAAACCATGACTTTAGGCTCGACTGGTCAACTGGTTTTGACCTTGGTTTTAAGGCAGTTGCGTCTAATCTTGCAGATATCGCTGCGATGGGGGCCAAGCCAACAGTTTTGGTTGTTGCCGTGGTGGTTCCAAGGGACACCCAAATCTCCTGGTTGGAAAGTTTTGCAGATGGCCTACAAGCTGCTTGCGATCAGCTAAGCCCGGGGGTTGCAGTTGTTGGTGGCGATCTAGCAGCAGGTGAACAAGTTGTAGTTTCTGTCACCGCGCATGGATCCTTAGAGGGATTGCAACCGGTTCTTCGCTCTGGAGCAAAGCCCGGAGATGTTGTTGCCGTGTGTGGGCCGCTTGGCAAAGCTGCCTGCGGACTAGCACTTTTGGAATCAGGCAATCAAGATTTGATTCGCTCCTACGACGACTGGGTTGAGGCCCAGCTACGACCAACACCACCAATCGATCAAGGTGTGATTGCCAATCAAGCAGGAGCCACAGCCATGCTGGATGTCTCAGATGGTTTAGTCAGAGATCTCGGTCGAATTGCCAGCTCGTCAAATGTGACCATTGAGATTGATCGCCAACAGCTTTCAGGATATGAGGCGATGTTGGATTTGCCAGCTCAATCTCTTGCAGCAACAACTCTAACCTGGGTCCTTCAGGGCGGTGAAGATCACAGCCTGCTTGCAACATTCCCGGCTAACGCAACACTTCCTCGTTCCTTCAAGGCAATTGGCAAGGTGGTTTCGAAAGCCGAACACGGGGTTGTGCTGGATGGCAATTCGATATCCGATTCCGGTTGGGATTCAATTACTGGCAGTAAAAGCTAGCCCAGGTAACCATGAAGCCAACTCCCTACGACGACTCGCATGAAATTCTCCCAAACCTGTTTATGGGAGGCTCACCATTTGATACCAGAGTCGATGATGAAAATCGTGAATTCAAGATGCGAGGGTTCGATAACGACCCTCGACCTTTTGATGCCATCATTACTTTGTTCCCCAAGGCATTTCCTGCAGGCTACGGGGTTGAAGAGCTTCGTTTTGGGTTTCCAGATGATTTGGCAAGTGGCGTGAGTGATGAATACAGGCAGCGTATTCTCGATTTGGCAGTTTGGGGATATAGCAAGTGGCAATCTGGCGCAAAGGTTTTAGTTCGTTGTGCAGCCGGTGAGAACCGCTCCGGTTTGATAACGCTATTGATTCTTCAGAAACACGGTTTTTCAACAGATGAAGCAGTGAATCTGATTAGAAATGCGCGCCAAAAAGGTGCCCCGCTTCACAACGAGCAATTCATTGCGTTCGCAAGAGCCGAGCTTGGAAAATATTAGGGATGCAAATCCTTGTTGAGAACCACTCCCGCCCCAGAGCGAGATAGCGCCTCAACTTGGCCAGTCATAGAGTTTCTTCTAAACAAAAGATTTGGTACCCCGGATAGTTCACTGGCCTTGAGGCTCGTGACCCCTGCTTCGCTTAGCAAGTTCAGTTTGGTTCCAGCGGTCACGTAGAGACCTGCCTCAACTACAGAGTCGTCACCGATTGAGATTCCGATTCCAGAATTAGCGCCAAGCAAAGCACGCTTTCCAATTGTGATTCTTTCTTTGCCGCCTCCAGAAAGAGTTCCCATGATGGAGGCTCCTCCTCCGATGTCCGCTCCGTCGTCGACCGTTACACCCTGGGAAATACGGCCCTCGACCATCGAAGCGCCTAATGTTCCGGCGTTAAAGTTCACAAAACCTTCATGCATGATTGTGGTTCCGGGGGACAGGTAGGCTCCCAGTCTTACTCTGGAAGCATCTGCGATGCGAACTTTCTTTGGCGTGACATAGTCCAAAAGTCTTGGGAATTTATCTATGGCATGAATAACTACTCCAGCTCTGGTTAGCTGTGGCCTGAGTTGATCCAAATCATCCAGCGCAATTGAGCCAATCGAGCTAAAAGCCACAATCGGGAGTTGGGCGATGAGACCTTCTAGGTTAATGCTGTTTGGCTTCACCAAGAGGTGAGAAAACAAGTGCAGTCTCAGATAAGCATCCTCAACCGATGAAACTGGTTGCGTTAGATCTGATTCGGTTCGAACCACGCCAGTTTTGACCAAACGGCGATCATCTTCGCCAACTAGAGCATCTAGTTCTCGAGGGACTACCCACAGTTCGTCGGTGACTGGAGCGGCCCCAAGCTTGGGCCCGCGGAACCAGACGTCGAGAATATTGCCTCTTAGGTCGTAAGTTGCAAGCCCGTGTCCCCAAGCCTGGTTAGTTTCAGTCATCCCTCAAGATTACAAGCTAGGCTCTTGAACTGTGTCGAGTATCAAACTAAATCTCACGGGTGATGTTGCAGAACTAACCCGCACTCTTTGTGATATTGAGAGCGTTTCAGGAAATGAAGCTGAAATTGCCGATGCCATCGAGCAGGCCCTAGCGGGCTTTTCGCATCTAAGTTTGACTCGGGATGGAAACGCAGTTGTGGCCAAAACTAATCTTGGCAAACCAACTTGTGTAGTTATCGCTGGCCATATCGACACCGTTCCAGTGGCCGATAATCTTCCTTCCAAGTTAATGGCATTTGAGCGCGAGCAGGTAATTTGGGGTCGTGGTTCGGTGGACATGAAAGCCGGGGTGGCAGTGATGCTAAAGCTGGCCGCCGAGATCACCAAGCCAGCTTTTGATCTGGTTTGGGTGTTCTACGACCAGGAGGAAATTGAGGCAAGCAAAAACGGCTTAGGTCGTTTGGTTCGAAACCATCCCGAACTAATTACTGGAAATTTTGCGATTTTGTGCGAGCCAACAGCTGCCACAATCGAAGGCGGTTGTAATGGCACCATGCGTATCGACATACATGCATCTGGAATCAAGGCCCATTCGGCCAGGCCCTGGATGGGCTCGAACGCTATCCACAAACTAGGTAATGTCTTAAACATCCTCAATGCCTACATCCCAGAAGAAATTGAAGTTGACGGTCTGGTTTTTAGGGAGAGCCTGAATGCCGTGCAGGTCTCTGGGGGAATTGCTGGGAACGTTATTCCAGATCAGGCCACTGTAACTTTGAATTACCGGTTTGCCCCCTCAAGAAATGTTCAAGACGCCACCGAATACTTAGAAACATTGTTTGCAGATTTCACACTCACTGTTGTGGATAGCGCGGCTGGAGCAAGACCTGGCATGGATTTACCAGAAGCCAAGGCTTTTGTTGCCGCTGTTGGGGCAAGCGTTAACCCAAAATACGGTTGGACTGATGTTGCCAGATTCAGTGAAATGGGCATTCCTGCGGTGAACTATGGCCCAGGAGACCCAAATAAAGCACATGCGGACGATGAAAACGTGCCAGCTAGCCAGATATACGCCTGCGAGGCGGGATTACGAAAATTCCTTGCTCCAAATCTTTGATAAACTTGAGAATTAGAAGCTATGTAATCAAGGAGTCTAGTAATGGCAGCAATGAAGCCACGCACCGGTGATGGCCCAATGGAAGCAGAACGAGAGCCACGCGGACTGATTATTCTCCGCGTTCCCCTTGAAGGCGGCGGCCGTCTAGTGGTTTCAGTAAATGACGAAGAAGCTAAGAGCTTGCATAAGGTCTTAGACGGAGTCGTTAAGAAGAAGTAATCCGCTTGCTTGCCATAAGCAGCCCATCTCCTACCGGAGACAAAGCCGAAACAAAGTCCTGCTGAGTTGAAAAGAACCTCAAAATATCTCGGTAAATAACCGTTGCGTCATCGCGCATCGCAGGGTCTGGAACCCTATCTCGCCAGAGCGCGTGAGCTATCACAACCACCCCACCTGGCCTAAGAAGTCTTGAAGCTTGCTGCAGCTGACCCTCAAGATCTGCTCTATCGGCATCTAGTAGCACTAGGTCGTAGGCAGCATCTGCCATGTTGGACATGACCTCAATTGCCCTTCCTGAAATAACCCTGGTCCTGGCTGGTGCAATCTTGGCATCTTTGAAAGCTAGCTTGGCTGCCTCTTGAAACTCTGGTTGTGAGTCAATGGTTGCAAGAACGGAGTCATCTGAGGCGCTCAGCATCCAAAGCGCTGACACTCCAGCCCCGGTTCCGACTTCAACGATTGCTTTAGCCCCGAGTGCCGATGCTAGAAGAGCTAGGTGAGATCCGGCCGAAGCGGTGACGCATTCGAGTCCGAGCTCTTCAGCGCGGGCTCTAGCCTCGACGATAGCTGGGGATTCCGAGAAAAAGTCTTCGGTGAATTTCCAGCTTGATATCTTGTCAACCATTTATGCGTCTCTCCTAAGCACACAGCCTATTCTGGCAAGGGCAAAATACCCCGCAGCTTTAGAGGTAACCTGAAGAGGTGTTTGGTATCTCAGGAGAAAAGCTATTAATACTTGGGTTGATAGCGATTTTTGTGCTGGGTCCTGACAAGCTCCCACACTACGCCCAGCAGTTAGCCAGGCTCGTGAAGTCCCTTAGGCGCATGGCCGAAGGCGCCAAAGGGCAACTCCAAAATGAACTGGGCGAAGAAGTCAACTGGAAACAGCTTGATCCTCGTCAGTATGACCCCAGAAGAATCATCAGAGAAGCTCTTGCCGAGGCAGATCCGGTAAACCCAATTGCCTCGCTAAATACGCCAACGGTTAGAACTCAGCCCAGGCTTCAAAAAGGAGATGTGGCTCCCTTCGACTCGGAAGCCACCTAAAAAGCTCTAAAGCTTTTTCATTACTTTCGCTAAAGCGTTCATCAATGGGGCCATCAAGTTGTATTGCCTAGCTCTGGAAGGAAACTCCAACAGCCCGGTAGAAACTCCAACGGTTCTGGACTCAGTAAAGCGCAAAATTCCATTTTTTCCATTTCTTCTTCCAACACCAGATTGCTTCATGCCACCCATTGGTGAATCGATAGAAGCCATTGAGGCACGGAAACCTTCGTTGACATTCACGGACCCAGCCATGATGCGGCCGGCAACTTGCTTAGCCAAATTGGTCGGCCCAACAACGGAGGCGTTTAGACCGTACTCGGTGTCGTTGGCCAGCTCAACGGCCTGATCAATTGTGTCGTAGCCAACTACCGAAATCAGGGGACCAAAAACTTCCTGGCGAGACAGGCGCATATCTTCTTTGATGTCCGTCAAAACTGTTGGAGCGTAAAAGTAAGGACCGAGTTCAGGAAGAGCTTTCGCCCCTGCCAGAACCTTGGCACCTTTACTAACAGCGTCCGAGACAAAATCCTGCATGCGATTGAGTTGGTTGAGCCCGGTCAAGGTGCCCATGTCCATGGCAAAGTCGTTGCTATTGCCAACGGTCATTGAGGTTACTCTCTCAGCGAGCTCCCTTTCAAAATCAGCCTTCACGCTGTTTGGCACATACACTCGCTCAATCGAGACACATAGCTGACCCGAGTTACCAAAGGCGCCTGCTATTGCCTTCTCAGCAGCGTCACCTAGTTTGGCTCCCGGCAAAACAATCATCGGGTTCTTGCCACCGAGCTCAAGTGAATAGCCAATCAATCTCTTGGCAGCCCGTTCAGCCACTGTTCGTCCGGTGTTGGTTGAACCAGTGAAGGCAACAAAGTCAACCGAATCGGTAATTGCGTTGCCAACTGTTGCGCCGTCGCCTACAACAATGGTCCAGGCAGATTCCGGAATCCCCGCTTCAATGGCAAGTTGCCTTGCGTAGAGCGAAACTAGAGATGTTTGATTATCGGCTTTTTGAACCACCGTGTTTCCGGCAGCAAGAGCCGGCAAGACATCCAGCATCTGAAGTGCAAGGGGGTAGTTCCAAGGTGTGATGATCCCAACCACACCAACTGGTGAATACATAACGTAAGACTGGGTAAGAAGTGGAACGCCAGCGATAGTTTTTTGAGTCTTTAGGGTTTTAGGCGCAGTTTTGGCGAAGTATCTTGCCGACCCAAGTGAACCGGCTAGTTCTTCAAATGCGTGAGCACGAGATTTACCAGTTTCTAGCTGAAGCAAGTCCATGAGGTTGTCTTGGTTTTTTAGCATCAAATCGTGAAGTCGATAAAGCGCCTTAGCGCGTTCTTTGACGCTCACTTTGGCCCAGGCAGGCTGAGCCAATCTGGCATCGGCGATGGCTTTGACTATTTGGTTGACGCTTAGCTGGGGAAGATCGTAGATTTTCTTACCTGTGGAGGGATTGACAATCGTCACCTCGTCTAATGACTGCGGGAGGTGGGCCAAAAGGTTAGGGATGCTAGTTTCGCTCATCTTGTAATTCTACGTAGCATTCTTACTTGGTAGTAAGCGGCAGTCTTCGGCCAGCCAACTCTCGGCCAGAGCCGGCAATCTGTGACGAAATCGCCTGGATAGCTAAAGCAGCAGGCTCATCGCTATCTTGCCCAAGAAGCGGTTTTCCAGTATCTGAACCTTGTCTAAGCGGCACTGAAATCGGGATTTGGCCCAGCAAAGCAACTTTTGTTCCGGATAATTCCGAAAGACTCTTGGCTACCAGTTCACCGCCGCCGGAACCAAAAAGCTCCATTCGGGCGCCAGCGGTTTCTAAGTAGCTCATGTTTTCAATCACGCCAAAGATAGCCTGGCCAGTTTGTAGGCCAACCGCTCCGCTACGCTCTGCTACTTCACTGGCTGAAATTTGGGGAGTGGTGACAACAATAGTTTTTGCAGTTGGAAGAAGCTGGCCGAGGGTGATTGCGATATCTCCTGTCCCAGGAGGTAGGTCAACAAGCAAAACGTCTAAGTCTCCCCAGAAGACATCGCTTAGAAACTGCTCGATGGCACGGTGCAGCATGGGGCCTCGCCAAGCAACCGGTGTGTTGCCCTCGATAAACATGCCAATAGAAATGACTTTTACACCGTAAGCTACCGGCGGCAAAATGAGTTCATCTACTCGAGTTGGCTTTTCGGTGATGCCGAGCTGACCTGGAATGGAAAAGCCGTAAATGTCGGCATCGATGAGCCCGACCCTAAGTCCTTGGTTTGCGAGAGAAACGGCAAGGTTAGCTGTGAGGGTGGATTTACCAACACCACCTTTTCCGGAGCCAATCAAGAAGATGTTGGTGAGAGTGTCTTTGTCGAAGGGGTTGTGCTTTAGTGGCTTGCCACCGAGAAGCTTTGCTTTGAGCGCGTCGCGCTCTGAAGCGGTCATGACGGTCAGCTTGATGTTGACTGAGTTGATACCAGGAACTTTCTCCACAGCTTGCTTGGATTCCAGTTCGATTTTTCGAGCGGCTGGGCAGCCAGTTATGGTGAGTTTTATCTGAACGTCAGCATGGCCTTCTGAGCTAATCGAAATCTCGCCGACCATTTCTAGTTCGGTGAGGGGAATGCGTAGCTCGGGGTCGATTACCTTTGAAAGGGCTTCGAGAATGGCTTCTTGCACCCCTTAACTCTAAGGGCTGGCGCTTTCGTGAGAGAATGGAGCCATGAGTCCAAAGCAAAACGGCAGTAGCGTTCCCGAGGGTGAGGCCCTTGCAACCTTTACAGATTACAAGCAAGCGGTTGCCTTCATTGAAAAAATGATTGAGAACGATTTCCCACCGAAGCTAGTTTCTATTGTTGGAACTGATCTAAAAACCGTTGAGTCAATCAAGGGCAAGCTTGGTTATGGGAGAGTTTCGATTTCGGGTGCAATAACCGGTTCCTGGCTAGGACTGTTCTTCGGGTTGATCTTTGGGACAACTGGAACCGGAACAGAAGCTGCGCTAATGACAAACGTAACCGCTGGAATCGTAATCGGTGCCGGAGTCGGAATGCTAATAAACATCATTCGCTTTAGCTTGACCAAGAACCGTCGTGGCTTTATCTCTGGCCAAACAGTGGTTGCCAAACAGTATGAAGTGGTTGTTCCAGCCGAACAGCTCCAGCTCGCCAAAAAGGCAGCATCAAACAAAGCCCTAAAGAGCCCAAAGCCAGCTAAAAAATCTAGCTAAGGCTTTTCATCCACGATTCGATCTCATCAGGAGTTCTTGGAAGAGCTTGAGAAAGATTCTCAACACCGTCCTTAGTGACTAGGACATCGTCTTCTATTCTTACGCCGATTCCTCGAAAGGCTTCGGGAGCTAGCAAGTCATCCTCGTGGAAATAAAGCCCAGGCTCGATTGTGAAGACCATGCCTTCTTTCAGTTCAGCGTCAAGATACATCTCTTTTCGGGCTTGAGCGCAGTCGTGAACATCGATCCCTAAGTGGTGGCTGGTGTCGTGCACCATCCACCTTCGGTGAAACTGCTTAGTCTCGTCAAGAGACT
>WLGB01000043.1 GCA_009703455.1 Actinomycetota bacterium | reverse complement strand
TGACTCAGGTGACCTAGACAACAAGGCTTACGAAACCGAGATCCCTCGTCTTCTAATCGCTGGAGTTAAGGCACTTATCGGAGCTGCATCATCTGGTACTTCCTTGGCGTTCATTGACCAGGTTGTTGGCGCTGGAGTACTTCAGTTCTCTCCTGCTAACACATCACCAACCTTGACCACTTACGACGACAAGGGTCTTTACTTCCGTACAGCCCCATCTGACCTTCTTCAGGGTGAAGTTCTAGGTAACCTAATGGCTGCTGACGGACACCAGAAGATCGCGATGATCGTTCTAAACGACGCATACGGTACTGGACTACGCGACGCTACCACTGCTTCTTTTGAAGCTGCTGGTGGAGAAGTTCTAGCTGCACCAACATTTAACGCTGGTGACACTAACTTCAGTGCTCAGATTTCTGAAGTACTTGCAACTAGCCCAGACGCAATCGTTCTAATCACCTTCGATGAGGCAAAGACAATCATTCCTGCTCTTGTTAGCCAGTTCCCATCAGACAAGCTATACATGGTTGACGGAAACCTTGCTAACTACTCTGCTGACTTCGAGCCAGGCACCTTAACCGGTGCTAAGGGTACTGCTCCGGGTCTTGACCCAGACACTATCCGTGACTTCCTAGACAGAATGGAAGCCAACTGGGTTGCTGAAGGAAACGCTTCACTAGCTGACGTTTTCCTATACGGCCCTGAGTCATACGACGCTGTAGTTCTTCTAGCTCTAGCTGCTTTGGCTGCTGGTTCTGTAGAGGGCGTTGACATGGCTGGCAAGCTTCAGGAAGTTTCTGGAGGTTCCGGTTCAGGTACCAAGTGCACCACTTTCGCTGAGTGTGCAGACATCATCAACGGCGGCGGCGTCGCTGACTACGATGGTGTTTCAAGCCCAGTTACTTTCGATGAGTTCGGAGACCCAACACAGGGTAACATCCTTGTCTCAATCTACGGTGACGACAACACATACACCGCAGTTAAGTAATTTATAACTGATAAAAAACCCCCGGGAGAAATCCCGGGGGTTTTTTATTGACTTGATTTGTGGCTATTCGCCTAGAGTTCCAAGGTATAGCCCGATGACCTTCGGGTCATTTAGAAGCTCACGGCCGGTTCCAACCACAGCGTCTTTACCCTGGTCCAGAACATAGGCACGATCTGAGATCTGGAGGCAACGACGAGCATTTTGCTCAACCATGATGGTTGTTACTCCTGACTTATTGATCTCCGACACTCGAATAAATGCTTCGTCTTGACGAACTGGAGACAGACCAGCCGACGGCTCGTCGAGTAGTAACACCTTTGGGTCCATCATTAGCGCCCGGCTCATTGCAACCATCTGACGCTCACCACCGGATAGTGATCCAGCTCGCTGCTTGAGTCTTTTTCCAAGCTCAGCAAAGATGCCAGTGACAAACTCAAGACGCTCGGTGTAGGTCTTCGGATTCTGGAACAAACCCATCTGCAAGTTCTCTTCAATGGTTAGGGATGGGAATACGTTGTTGTTTTGAGGAACAAAACCGATTCCGCGAGCAACCAGCTGGTTGGCCTTTAGGTTTGAGATGGACTCTCCGTTTAGCAAAATCTCACCTTCACGCACTTTCACAAGACCAAAGATTGCCTTCAGGAGCGTGGATTTACCGGCACCATTTGGGCCGATGATTCCCACAAGCTCGCCCTGGTCCGCGAAGAAGTTGGCGCCGTTCAGGATGTTCACACCCGGAAGGTAGCCGGCAACTAGGCCCTTAGTCTCAATTACTGGGGTTTTCGCCATGGCCTACTTCTTTCCCTTTGGAAGTGTGATCCGACCAGTGATTGTTCCAAGGTCGGTGTCTTGGTGAGAGCCGAGGTAAGCGTCAATAACTGCAGTGTTCTTCATTACCTGGTCCGGTGGACCTTCGGCCACGACTTTACCTTCGGCCATAACCACAACCCAGTCGGCGATGTGACGAACCATGTGCATGTCGTGCTCCACGAATAGAACTGTCATTCCCTGAGTCTTGAGTCCCAGCACGTGCTCCAGCAGGGACTGAGTCAGCGCCGGGTTTACTCCAGCCATTGGCTCATCAAGCATCACAAGCACAGGGTCGGTCATCAGGGCTCTTGCCATTTCAAGCAGCTTGCGCTGACCTCCCGAGAGGCTAGCTGCAAAGTCATCCTTTTTTGCATCGAGCTTGAAGCGTTTTAGAAGCTCCATAGCCTTCGCTTCAATTTCAGCTTCCTTTGGTTTCCATAGGAATGGAAATAGCGAATACAGAAGTTTCTCGCCGCGCTGGTCCTTAGCGCCGAGCTTCATGTTTTCCAAAACAGTCAGCAAGCTAAGGGCTTTGGTTAGCTGGAAGGTGCGAACCTGACCCATCTGGGCAACCTTGAAAGCTGGGATTCCGGCAAGCGACTTGCCTGAGAAGCTCCAGCTTCCAGTGTCTGGCTTATCAAAGCCGGTCAACAAGTTGAAAAGAGTTGTCTTACCTGCACCGTTTGGACCAATCAGGGCAGTGATTGCCCCGCGTGGGATTTCTAGGTGCTCGACGTCAACTGCCAATAGACCACCGAAGCGACGAGATACCCCATCGATGGTGACAATCGGGTCAACCTTGGCAACTCCTGGACGGATCTCTCCTTTGTGCAGGCCGGTGGTTTTGGCAGCGGGCTTGATTGGAGTGTTTGCGCTACTTGACAAAAGTTAGCTCCTTCTTGTCTCCAAGGATTCCCTGGGGTCGGTAGATAACAAGCAGCATCAAGCCAACACCAACCAAGATGAACCTGATGGTTGAGGCTTGAATGCTGGTGATAAAGGGAAGAACTCCACTCGAGACCAGCTGAGGAAGGACGTTTGAAAGAAATGCCTGAAGTACCCAGAAGATAACAGCACCCAGCACCGGACCAAAGATTGTCGCGGCTCCACCTAGTAGCAGAGCTGTCCAAACAAAGAAGGTCAATGAAGTCACGTAAACACCCGGGTTAATCGAGGATGGAAGGGCATAAACGATTCCACCAAGGGATCCGAAGATACCTCCAATGATTAGTGCCTGCATCTTGTATGCGAAGACGTTCTTACCTAAAGCCCGAACTGCATCTTCGTCTTCGCGAATTCCCTTAATGACTCGACCCCAAGGGCTCTTCATTAGAAGTAGCAAAACACCTGCGCAAATAGCGAGAGTGATCAAACCAATCACCAAGACCCAAAGCTCAACGCTGTTGTAAGTCCAAGGTCCAAATCCGTAGTCGGCTTCGGGGAACGGGTTTGCCCCTCTGAAACTGTTGTGGTACCCCGAAAGTCCATCGGCGCTTCCAGTAATGTCGTCGAATGCAGTTGTCAGGAACAACAAGCGCAGAATCTCTGCTGCAGCAATCGTCACAATAGCCAAGTAGTCACCACGAAGGCGAAGAGTGGGTATACCCAAAATCAGCGAGAAAACAACTGACGCCACAAGGCTAACCATGACTCCTTGCCACCACTCAAAACCAAAAGTCAGAATTGAGATGGCATAGCCATAGGCGCCAATTGCCATGAAACCTGCGATACCAAAGTTCAGAAGCCCTGCGAAGCCGAAGTGCATCGCAAGTCCTAATGCCGCCAGGGCGAAAGCCATGGTGGCTGGGCTGAGAATACCTTGAGCGGTATTGTTTAGAATTGCTAACCAGTCCATAAGTTTTCCCTAACCTATTCGTTCTTTTCGACCCAAGATGCCCTGAGGTCTGACAAGCAAGATCACGATCAAAACGACCAAGGCTCCTACGTATTTCAGGTCAGAAGGAATAACAAGGCTCGAAACCTCAACCAAGACACCCACTACAAGAGAGCCAAGTAGGGCTCCGAAAGCAGTTCCCAGGCCACCTAAGGTAACTGCAGCAAAGATCAGCAGCAAAATCTGGGCGCCCATGTCCCATTTGATACCTGGACGGAAATATGCCCATAACACCCCAGACAGTCCAGCAAGGCCGGCAGCAACAATCCAGACAGTTCGAATAACGCGGTCTACGTCGATGCCTGAGGCAG
This sequence comes from Actinomycetota bacterium, assembly GCA_009703455.1. GTDB lineage: Bacteria > Actinomycetota > Actinomycetes > Actinomycetales > Microbacteriaceae > Rhodoluna. The sequence goes on along the minus strand of WLGB01000043.1, from coordinate 4,904 downwards.
CCGCCAAGTCAGCGTTGTCGGAGATTGCGCGGGTTGCCTTACCGGTCTGGGTGTTCATTAGCCACCAAGCGAAACCAATGATCACTACAAGGCTCAAAACCATGCTGGCAATGTCGATTACGCTCAGTGAGGTGGCACCAAAGAGTTTGATCTTTGGCGAATCAAAGCCAGGAAGCTGGTTGGTTCCTCCACCTACGAAGAATTGGAAGACGTATCTTCCTGCAAGTGAAAGACCAATCGAAACAATCATCAGTTGGACAAGACCGAGGCCACGCCTTCGAAGTGGTCGCCACAATCCAGCATCCAGGCCCCAGCCCAGCAATCCGCTGATAACAACTGCAACAGGGATGGCAATCCAAATTGGCATAGAAAGTATGCCACCTAAGAAAAACGCTGCCACGGCACCAAAGGTCACCATTTCCGCGTGAGCGAAGTTAGATAGCCCAGTGGTACCAAAGACCAACGACAACCCAACAGCAGCAAGACCCAGCATCAAACCAAAGTTGAGGCCGTAAATGATTCGAGCAATTAGCTGGTCGGTAATGCTAACAACAATGCGCTCACCTTCACCGATGAAAAAGTTCTTTGTGACGCTGCCGGAAGGTCCAATCTCAACTGACTGCTCGGCGCCACCTTCTTCAATCACGGCAATGCCGGCTGGAAGAGTGGTCTGATCCAGGCTTACGCTGTATGCGGCTTTCTCAGGAACGCCAATCAGCCACTTGCCATCTGCGTCAGTTACAGTTTCTTCGGTGTAGCCACCTCCAGAAACCACAATCCGGACCCCTTCAAGAGGTAGGCCTTCGTTCTTTACGTTTCCTACGACTTTGTAGGGCTGGTCCTGGCCCGCTTCATCGGCTAGTGCACTCGTGGAAAAGAGCCCTCCGAAAATCAATGTTAGGACTGTGGTCAGCAAACCTATTTGAATCCAATGTTTGGAACCGGTTTGGCTTCTTGAGGGGGTCACTTTGCCTCCAGGTCATTTCTAGGCAACGATGCCCATCGGTTACAATCCCGTTTTTTCAGGGTTTTTCAACAATAGCACTGTCTTTAGTAGTCTTAAAAAACTAGACTTAGTCTTTACCTCTTTATAAGTCACAAGTGAGGCTCCAATTATGGCTCAGACCGACCCCTTTGGCCTTGTTGGCCTGACCTACGATGATGTTCTATTGCTTCCTGGCGAATCTGACGTAGTTCCATCACAGGTGAGCACCCGCACCAAACTCACAAAAAGAGTGGAAATCAACATTCCACTGCTTTCTTCTGCAATGGACACCGTGACCGAGGCAAGGCTTGCTATCGCAATGGCCCGCCAGGGAGGCATTGGTGTGCTGCACAGAAACCTATCTTTAGAGAGCCAGGCTGCCCAAGTTGACCTAGTAAAGCGGTCTGAAGCTGGAATGATCACCCACCCCGTCACAATTGGCCCACTTTCCAACATACAAGAAGTCGACGATCTGTGCCGAACCTTTAGGGTTTCAGGGCTGCCAGTTATCGACGACGATGGCCTACTGCTTGGGATTGTCACAAACCGCGACATGAGATTTGTGCTTGATGTTCAGCGCACCACAACGCTGGTTAAGGATGTCATGACGCCGATGCCGCTTATCACAGCTCCAGTTGGTATTGGACCTGAAAAAGCCATAGCCATCTTTGCTCAACACCGCATTGAGAAACTTCCTCTGGTTGACGAAGCCGGCAAACTTCGAGGTTTGATCACGGTCAAGGATTTCGATAAGTCTGAAAAGTATCCGCTGGCCTCAAAAGATTCCAGCGGACGCCTATTAGTTGCTGCTGCAGTTGGCGTTGGCCAAGACGCTTGGGAAAGATCGATGGCTTTGGTTGATGCCGGTGTTGACATTCTGGTCGTTGACACCGCTCACGGTCACAACAAAGCAGTTTTGGAAATGGTTGCCAAACTCAAGGCTGAACCTTTTGCTAAAAACGTCGACGTTATTGGCGGCAACGTTGCAACCCGCGAAGGAGCGCAAGCTCTTGTTGACGCTGGTGCCGACGGAGTAAAAGTTGGAGTTGGACCGGGTTCGATTTGCACCACTCGCGTAGTTGCAGGAGTTGGCGTGCCGCAGATCACTGCCGTCTACCAAGCTTCTTTGGCCTGTAAGCCAGCCGGCGTTCCGGTCATCGCCGACGGCGGACTTCAGTTCTCTGGAGATATTCCAAAGGCTCTGGTTGCCGGGGCAAACGCCGTAATGCTTGGCTCGCTTTTGGCCGGAACTGATGAGGCCCCAGGAGATATAACGTTTGTAGGCGGCAAGCAGTACAAGACTTACCGCGGCATGGGATCTCTTGGTGCAATGCAGTCCCGCGGCGAAGCCAAGAGCTATTCCAAAGACCGCTATTTCCAAGACGACGTGCTGCGCGAAGACAAGCTAGTTCCAGAGGGTATCGAAGGAAGGGTGCCTTATCGCGGATCCGTTGCATCGGTGACTCACCAGCTAATCGGAGGCCTTCGTGCCTCAATGGGATATGTAGGCGGAGAAACAATTCCTGAGCTTCAGCTAAAGGGCAAGTTTGTTCGCATCACCGCTGCAGGACTCAAGGAGTCACACCCCCACGATGTGCAGATGACCATCGAGGCTCCAAACTATGGAACTCGCTAGGAGTCACCAATGACCGAAATTGAAATTGGCAGGAACAAGCGCGCCACGCGCGCTTACGCCTTCGACGATATAGCAATCGTTCCAACCAGAAGAACGCGCGACCCAAAGGATGTCTCGACCAGCTGGTCAATAGACGCCTACGAATTCAAGATGCCGATTATGGCAGCGCCAATGGACTCGGTGGTTTCACCTGCGACAGCAATTGAAATTGGAAAGCTCGGTGGACTAGGCGTCCTGGACCTCGAGGGTCTTTGGACCAGATACGACAACCCTGACAAGCAGCTTGAGCAAATCTCCAAACTCTCAGAAACTGATGCAACAGCCAGGATGCAGGAAATCTACTCCGAGCCAATTAAGCCAGAGCTGATTCGCGATCGAATTGCAGAAATTCGCGCCGGGGGAGTTGTAGTTGCCGGGGCTCTTTCTCCTCAGCGCACCGCTCAGTTTTCTGATGTAGTGCTAAAAGCTGGTGTAGATATATTTGTGATTCGCGGAACCACAGTTTCTGCCGAGCACGTTGCCAAGGAAACTGAACCATTGAACCTGAAAAAGTTCATCTACGAACTAGATGTTCCAGTAATCGTCGGAGGTGTAGCCAATTACACCGCGGCTTTGCACCTAATGAGAACTGGCGCAGCTGGCGTTCTGGTGGGCTTTGGCGGCGGAGCGGCCACCACCACCCGAGCCGTTCTAGGCATCCACGCACCAATGGCCTCGGCTGTGGCGGATGTTGCAGGGGCTAGGCGTGACTACATGGACGAGTCAGGCGGTAGGTATGTTCACGTGATTGCCGATGGCGGCCTTGGAACTTCGGGCGATATTGTAAAGGCAATTTCCTGCGGGGCTGATGCTGTAATGATTGGTTCGATTTTGGCCCGTTCAAAAGATGCTCCTGGTCGCGGTTGGCACTGGGGAGCCGAGGCGTATCACCAGGAACTTCCAAGAGGAAACCGAGTAGAGGTTGGACACAACGGTAGCCTTGAGCAGATCCTTACTGGCCCATCGACATCGTCAGATGGAGTCACCAACATAGTTGGTGCCCTTGCAAGGTCAATGGCCACCACCGGATACTCAGACCTTAAAGAATTCCAACGGGTCGAGGTTGTTTTGGCTCCGTATCACAAGAGCTGATGACTCAGCCAACTTTCTTTTCAATCGCAAGACGGCCTAAGTGGATCGCCGGTTTATTTTTTGCATTGGCAGTTGCCGCGGTGTTCGCCCTGCTCGGCCAGTGGCAACTCGATAGAACATTTACTTTTGTTGAGCCGGTTGATATAAACGAAGAAGTGTTTGTTCTAAACAAAATTGCAGATCCTGGAGCTCCGCTCACAGCTGAAGCTGCCAACGTTCTAGTTTCAGCAGAGATTTTCCTAGACCAATCCAACGTCTACATAGTTGCAGATCGACTTCAGCAGTCGGGCGATCAAATCGTGTCTGGTTATTGGCTGATAGCTAATTCAGGAGCGTTGCTTTCTGATGGTGATACCACCGGAAGCCTGACCGTGGCGCTTGGTTTTTCAGAGGACCTCCAGGTTATCGAGCAGGCCCGAACCGAACTACAAGAGTTGATACTTCCCCAAGCTTTTCTCGAATCCACCGGCCGCTATCTGCAAACAGAGGCCCCGGTTTCACTTCGAGATGAAACCAAGCCATACCTTCTAGGAAGTGTTTCGTTAGCCCAACTAGTGAATATGTATTCAAGCGAACCGGTTGAGTCTTTCGCTGGCTTTCTTGCCCTAGATGCCGAGCCTGAGTTAGGTCTTGTTCAAATTGAGCTTCCTCCGCAGGATATCGGCACCAGAGTCAATTGGCTAACCCTGTTCTACGCCGTGGAATGGGTGCTTTTTGCTGGATTTGCAGTGTTTTTATGGTGGCGACTGGTTCAAGATCAACGGGTGCGGGAACAGCAAGTCACTGCTGGGCTCTAGGTCCACATATTTGCAATTGGCCATATTGGCAAAAATTGGCGCAAAAATCTGCTAGGTTTTCTAAAAATCAGTCATAAAGCAACATAATCAGGCAGATTCGGACAGGATTCAGATGCTCGCAGAAGAGCGCCGCATGCAGCTAGTCGAGTGGTCGAAACTCGATGGCCGAATCGATGCGCCTGCTGCCGCGGAAAAACTCAATGTAGCTGTTGAAACAGTCAGGCGCGACTTAGATGTTCTTCAGCGCAGAGGCTTACTTAGAAGAGTCCACGGCGGAGCAATCGCCGCTAGCAGATACTCACACGAATTCACCTTTCCAGAGCGCAAGGGAAGAAACCCCGAGCAGAAGCGTCGC
>WLGB01000042.1 GCA_009703455.1 Actinomycetota bacterium | reverse complement strand
TGGAGCAGGCAAAGGCGCTGCCGTAGGTGCCGAGGTGCGCGTCCTTCTTGGCTCATCCGATCACGAGATTGTTGACCTAAGCGGTTCAACCTTAGAAGCTGCAGCAACTAACATCCAAGCAGCCATCAAGGAAAAATCCATCGATGCCCTGATTTTGGTAGGCGGAGATGGCATGGCGCATCTTGGAGTCAATGCTTGTGCCAACACCGATATTCCAATGGCAATAGTTCCAGCTGGAACCGGCAACGACGCGGCCGAAGTATTTGGCATGCCAGCTTCGAACCCAGCAGAGTCTATTCGCCTAATTCTTGACGGACTTTCAACCCCAAAAGCAATCGACGCGCTAAGAGTTTCTCACGATGGAGTTTCAACTTGGGCACTCGGATCGGCCTCTGCAGGATTTGATGCCTTGGTAAATGCCCGAGCTAACAAGATGCGCTGGCCAAAAGGACCAAACCGTTACTACGTTGCGATGTTGCTCGAGCTTGCAAGCTTTAAGCCCATTAAGTATCAAAGCGTGATTGATGGAAAACCACGAGACTTTGAGGCGATGCTTTGTGTTGTTAGCAACACTGGGGTGTTTGGCGGGGGAATGCTGGTTGTTCCAGACGCATCTGTTACTGATGCGAAATTGGATATTTTGTTGGTTAAGAAAATGAGCAGGCTAAAGTTTGTAACTATCTTTCCGAGGGTCTATAAGGGAACACACATCACAGACAGAGATGTTGAAATCGTTAGAGGTTCAAAGATCTCAATTTCAGCTAGCGGAATGCCTATTTACTCGGATGGTGAGTACGTCGGCCAAGCTCCATTTGAAGCGCAAGTTGTTCCAGGAGCCTTGAGGGTCATCGCTCCTGCTATCTAGGGCTAGTGAGTCTTTGATAGGTGTGGCATAATGACAAGGTTGCTCTACGGCCCCATCGTTTAGCGGCCTAGGACACTGCCCTCTCACGGCAGCGGCGCGGGTTCGAATCCCGCTGGGGTCACAATTCGCTCTCGATGAGAAAATCTCGGGAGCGAGTCCCCTTTTAAAGGACTATTCCGGAACCGGTAGGTTCTCGATGCTGGCAGTCCGAGTTTGCTTGGCTCGATAGTTTCTAACCAGCAATGAAATCGTAACAATCACAACTACCGGAACCAAGGCCATCAGGCTAAGGCCGGTAAAAGAGTAAAGCGCCACTAGCGTTCCAGCAATTGCTCCACCGGAAGCACCGGATAGGTTCATCATTGAGTCGCTAAGTCCCTGAACGTTGGTCTTTTGGTCAACCGGGACGCTGGTAGCCAATAGCGCCGATCCTGAAACCGTGGCAGCTGACCACCCAAGTCCCAACAGGAATAGTCCAAGAGTCACTAGATTCTGAGTCTCGGCTCCGAAGCCTGCAATTAGAAGTGCCGAAACAAAAATCAGCTGTGCAATCACGATGGTCTTGACTGGGCCTATTTTGTCGCTGAGGATTCCAAATAACGGAGCAAAGGCATACATGCCGAGAATGTGAAGGCTGATGACAAAACCCACCACCACAAGTGATCCGCCGTGGCTTGTGACGTGAACCGGAGTCATGCTCATCACCGAAACCATAACCATGTGAGACAGGGCAATGGAGACGATTGCGTAGGCGGCAACCGGATACTGTTTCAATGTTGCAAAGGCGCTGGCCAAAGAAACCTTTGGTTTAGCCTGCAACTTATCGGAGGCAATTTGCTTGGCGACTAGAAGTGGGTCTGGTCGAAGTCCAAACCAGAACACGCTAGTTGCAAGCATCTGGGCAGCGATTGTGAAAACGAATGGTCCAGTCAGCTCCGGAAGGCCTAGGAAGTTTCCAACAACCTCACCTGGTCCAAACAGGTTAGGACCCGTCACTGCACCAATGGTGGTTGCCCAAACAACAAGGGAGAGATCCTTACCGACTTTTCTATCGGTTGGGATATCAGTTGCTGCAAACCGAGCCTGCAAGCTTGCAGCCGATCCTGCACCGAGCAAGAACAAAGCAACTAGTAGCAGTGGGAAGAATCTAACCGATGCTGCAGTAATCACAAGCGCTGCTCCCGAGATTGCCAGAGCAGCACCAAGGGCTAGAGCGACTCGTCTACCTCTAGCAAAAGCCAATCGCGAAAGTGGAATTGCCCAGGTGGCAGTTCCTAGGGTTGAAAATGTGGCTGCGGCCCCACTCCATGCCACCGAGCCCGAAAGATCTGCCGCTAGCAGAGCACCAATAGAAAGTGTTGATCCAAGGCCAAAGCCTCCAAGGATTTGGCCTAAGGCTAGGGTTCTTACGGTTTGTTTCTGCAGGAATTCAAGGCCATTTTCACTCACCCGCCTAATCTACCCCTCGAAAGGTAAACTGGAGATTCAGCAAATTTGAGGTGTCAAAAGCTAATGTCTATTCCATCAAAGCCACTTACTCTGGCGGAAAAGCTCTGGGCCAGCCATTTGGTAGCCGAGGGTAAAGACGGCGCACCCGACCTTTTATACATAGACCTTCACTTGGTTCATGAGGTCACAAGCCCTCAGGCTTTTGACGGCCTTCGGCTAGCAGGCCGAAAGGTTCGCAGACCTGATCTAACAATTGCCACTGAAGATCACAACACCCCAACCATTGACATCGATAAGCCCATTGCTGACCTAACTTCCAGAACCCAAATTGAGGCGCTTCGCAAAAACGCGGCCGAGTTCGGCATCCGCATTCATTCCCTTGGAGACAAAAACCAAGGAATCGTTCACGTGGTTGGTCCTCAGCTGGGGCTGACCATGCCTGGACTGACAGTTGTTTGTGGCGATTCACACACCTCAACCCACGGGGCTTTCGGGGCTTTAGCAATGGGTATTGGAACTAGCGAAGTCGAGCACGTCCTAGCAACTCAAACCCTTCCTCTGACACCTTTTAAGACCATGTCTATCAACGTTGAAGGAACTCTCAGGGCTGGAGTCACCGCCAAAGACATCATCTTGGCAGTTATCGCCAAGATCTCAACCAGCGGCGGCCAGGGCTACGTTCTGGAATATCGAGGTAGCGCTATTCGCGCCCTTTCGATGGAAGGCCGCATGACTATTTGCAACATGTCTATTGAAGCTGGAGCTCGGGCGGGAATGGTTGCTCCCGATGAAACTACCTTCGCTTACTTAAAGGATCGCCCGCACGCGCCAACTGGTGCCGACTGGGATCAGGCCGTTGAGTATTGGAAGAGCCTTCCAACCGACGAAGGTGCGGTATTCGACGCTGAAGTTTTTATAGACGCCGACAAACTAGATCCTTTTGTCACTTGGGGTACAAACCCAGGTCAAGGCGTTTCACTTTTTGATTCAGTTCCAAACCCAGCGGATATCAATGACCCGAACGAACGCGCTGCAGCAGAGCGGGCTCTGGAATACATGGATCTGAAAGCTGGAACTCCAATGAAGGAAATCGCGGTGGATACCGTGTTTCTTGGTTCTTGCACCAACTCGCGAATCGAAGATCTCCGTGCCGCTGCCGCAATCATTGAAGGAAAGACCAAAGCCGAAGGGGTTCGGATGATGGTAGTTCCTGGTTCTCAGAAAGTTCGACTGCAGGCCGAAGAAGAAGGCCTAGACAAGATTTTTAAAGACTTCGGTGCTGAGTGGCGCTTCGCGGGATGCTCGATGTGTCTAGGGATGAATCCAGACCAGCTGGCTCCAGGCGAGCGAGCAGCATCCACCTCAAACCGAAACTTCGAAGGTCGTCAGGGCAAAGGCGCTAGAACTCATCTGGTTTCGCCTCTGGTAGCAGCAGCAACTGCAATTAGAGGAACACTATCTGCTCCTTCAGATCTTGAGTCGGTGAGCTAAGTGGACAAAATTGAAAAATTCTCTGGCGTTGCCGTTCCTCTGAAGCGAAGCAATGTTGACACCGACCAGATCATCCCTGCGGTATATCTAAAGCGAATTACAAAAACCGGTTTCGAAGATGCACTGTTCGCCTCTTGGAAAGCCGAGCCAGATTTTGTCTTGAATCAGCCGGTGTTTGCTCATGGTGAAGTGCTGATTACTGGTCCAGATTTTGGAACTGGGTCCTCAAGGGAGCACGCGGTTTGGGCACTTCGTGACTGGGGCTTCAAGGCGGTGTTTTCTGCAAAGTTTGCAGATATTTTTCGAGGGAACTCAGGCAAGCAGGGATTAATCACCGGTGTCATCACCGAAGATGAGACTGAACAACTTTGGGACTTGATTGATGCAAATCCAGGCATCGAAGCAACTGTTGATTTGCCCAATCAGACACTATCTTTGGGTGAGACCACTTTGAGCTTTGAAATTGATGCCTATACCAAGTGGCGATTGATGGAAGGGTTGGACGACATCGGACTAACTCTTAGAGACGAACCCGCTATTACTTCGTTCGAATCCAAGCGTCAATCTTGGAGACCCAAAACACTTCCAGCCAAGGGAATCTAATGAGCAAGATTGTTGTCAATGGCGGAAAGCCGCTTACTGGTCGCGTAGACCTAAAAGGCGCTAAGAACCTCGTGACCAAAGCTATGGTCGCAGCCCTGCTGGCAGACACCCCTTCGGTCCTAAAAGACGTTCCAAAAATATCTGACGTTGAGGTGGTTTCAAGACTTCTAGAACTTCACGGTGTCACCATCGACTTCGATGATGCAGGAGTGATGAAGCTTGACCCAAGGGGAGTCAAGCAAGCTCGCATGGTGGACATTGATGCCCACGCCGGGTCTTCTAGGATTCCAATTTTGTTTTGTGGTCCGTTGCTTCACCAGCTTGGCGAAGCCTTCATTCCAGACTTGGGTGGCTGTCACATCGGTGATCGGCCTATCGATTTCCACCTCGATGTTTTGCGTCACTTTGGCGCTGTAATTGAAAAACAGGCTCAGGGAACCAGGATGAGTGCACCTAACGGGCTGCACGGAGCCAAAGTTGAACTTCCTTATCCGAGCGTTGGAGCCACCGAGCAGGTGCTTCTAACCTCGGTTCGCGCCAAGGGAATCACCGAGCTATCTGGTGCTGCGATTGAGCCTGAGATCATGGACCTAATTGCCATCTTGCAGAAGATGGGCGCCATCATCTCGGTTGACACTGATCGTGTAATTCGCATTGAGGGTGTTGAGACTTTGACCGGATACACTCACCGCGCACTCTTTGATCGAAACGAGGCTGCCTCTTGGGCCGCTGCAGCGCTAACCACCGGTGGGAACATTTTCGTTGGGGGAGCCAAGCAACTAGAAATGACAACTTTTCTAAACGTCTTTAGAAAAGTTGGCGGTGCTTTTGACATTGAGGACGATGGAATTCGGTTCTACCAAAAAGGTGAGGACCTTCATCCAGTAGTGATTGAAACTGATGTTCACCCGGGCTTTATGACTGACTGGCAGCAGCCCCTAGTAGTGGCGCTTACCCAAGCCAGGGGCCTATCCATTGTCCACGAGACGGTTTATGAAAACCGCTTTGGTTTTACTGAGGCCTTGGTCAAAATGGGTGCTCAGATTCAGATTTATCGTGAGTGTCTTGGTGGGAACCCTTGTCGTTTCGGACAGCGAAACTTCTACCACTCGGCAGTAATTTCAGGACCCACTCCACTCACCGGTGCAGACATTGAGGTTCCGGATCTTCGCGGTGGCTTTAGTCACATGGTTGCTGCCCTTTCCGCAACGGGTGTTTCAAATGTGGGCAACGTCCAACTGATTTCAAGAGGCTACGAACACTTCCTCGACAAGCTGGGTAATCTCGGGGCCGACTTTAGTTATTCGGAGTAGTTATGGCTTCAAAACCTAAGCAGATTCCGATGCCCAAAATCTCGTCAAATGAGATGACGCTGGCGGTAAGGATTGTCGCTGGAATTTTGGCTCCTATTGTCAGAATGATGTTGAAAGTGGAAGTCCAGGGTCTAGAAAAACTTCCTAAAACCGGTGCATATATTTTGGCTCCGAACCACGCCACCAACGTTGACGCTCTGGCAATTGCTTACTTTATCTACATAAAGACCAAGCGCGCTCCTCACTTTCTCACCAAAGAAGCTCTCTTCGGCATTCCACTGATTGGTTCGATCCTTTTGGCGGCAGGTCAGATTCCAGTTTTTAGAACTGGTGGGCAGCGAAACGATGATTCACTGCGCGCAGCGCACGCTTATTTGAAAGCCGGTCACTCGGTTTGTGTTTTCCCGGAGGGAACTCTAACTCGTGATCCAGACTCTTGGCCGATGCGAGGAAAGACAGGGGCCATCAGGCTAGCCCTTGATAGTGGAGTTCCGGTTTACCCGGTTGGTCAGTGGGGCAGCGAGAAAGTTATGGCCCGCTACTCAAGTAAGTTCCGCCCAGGTTTTTGGAAGAAAGTTCAAGTATTAGTTGGCGATGAAATCGACCTAGCTCGATTTAGAAAACCAAACCCAACTCCTGCTGAAGTTCTTGAAGCCACAGAAGTTGTGATGAGTGCCATCACCAAGCTAGTAGAGCAGCTGCGCGGCGAGAAGGCACCGGAAAAGCGCTGGGACCCAGTTAGCGCAGGCCAGGCCACAACTGGAAACTTCATTAAAAGAGCCCAAAAAGGCCAAGCCCAGTGAGCAAGCTAGCCGTCATCGGGGCCGGAAGTTGGGGAACAACTTTCGCTAAAGTACTAGCCGATGGTGGAGCTGAAGTTTCTTTGTGGGCTAGACGAAGTGAGCTTGCCGAAGAAATTAATACATCGCACCGAAATGGTGATTACCTACCCGGCGTAAACCTGCCGCTTGCTATCACTGCTTCGGCAGAGATTTCTGAGGTTCTAGAAGGTGCCAGTCAGGTTTATCTCTCAGTACCTTCTCAAATGCTCAGAGCAAACCTCAACGAATGGGCGAAGCTGATCCCTGAAAACGCTTTGGTTGTAAGTCTTATGAAAGGCGTCGAGAAAGATACTGGTCTGCGCATGAGTCAAGTAATAGCTGAGGTTGGGATTGATGCTTCACGAATTGTCATTGTTTCCGGACCAAACTTAGCCCTTGAGATAGCAGCCGAGGAGCCAGCAGCGGCAGTAGCTGCATCAAGCTTCCTTGAAGCTGCCAAGCAGGTAGCTTCAGCCTCCAGTAATTCATACTTGACTACCTTCACAAACACCGATGTAATCGGGACAGAGTTTGGTGGAATACTCAAGAATCTAATTGCTGTTGCGATTGGAATCGTAAACGGTGTTGGCTATGGTCAAAACACCAAGGCATCGATCATGACGAGGGGTCTTTCGGAAATCTCAAGGTTCGCGGTTGCCTATGGCGCAAAGCCAACCACCATGATTGGACTTGCCGGTCTTGGGGACCTAATTGCTACCAGTGAGTCGCCGTTATCTAGAAACCACAAGGCTGGCGAGATGCTTGGTAAGGGCTATTCGAAAAAGGAAGTCCTAGCCCGCCTGTCTCAGACCGCTGAAGGGCTAGGCTCGGTGTCAACAGTTCTTGAGTTAGCCCGTGCCAAAGGAATTAGCATGCCAATTGTTGAGCAAGTTGAGCTTGTTATTGAGGGCAAAATGAGCCCCAGGGACATAGCTCCACACCTAACTCATGAAACCGAAGAGCCGCAGGGCGAGTGATGACAAAGAAAATTCGCGTAGCAGTGCTATTTGGTGGTAAATCCAACGAACACTCCATTTCGGTCGCCTCAGCCGGCGGCGTGATGGGAGCAATTGACTCAGCAAAATTTGAAGTGATCCCCGTCGGAATCACGAAGCTTGGTCAGTTTGTTCCTTTCAATGCACCCCCTGAAAAACTCTCGCTTTCTGAAGGTCTAAAAACAATTCAGTTTCAGGGAGAGTCTTTACGCTTCTCTCTCGATGGCTCAAAAGAGCTTTTCTTGGCTGACAGTTCCGGTAAAGAATCAAGCCTTGGGGCAATTGACGTTGTGTTTCCAGTGCTGCATGGTCAGTTTGGCGAGGATGGAACCATTCAGGGGTTTTTAGAACTTGCCGGTATTCCATATGTTGGAAACGGTGTACTGGCTTCAGCGGTTGCCATGGATAAGCAATTCAGCAAAACACTTTTTGCCGCAGCAGGAATCCCCACTCCAGAGTTCGAAGTTGTGACTGCCAACCAAATAGTCAACGATCCTGAATCGGCTCTTGAGCGACTGCATCAGCTCAAGCTCCCAGTGTTTGTAAAGCCAGCACGAGCTGGCTCATCGGTTGGGATTACCAAAGTTAAAGAAGCCGCTGACTTACCTAAAGCGGTAGCGGCAGCGCTTACCCACGACAATAAAGTAATCGTTGAAGTTGGCGTGGAAGGTCGAGAGATTGAGTGTGCGGTGCTCTCTGGCAGAGGTGACGAGCCAGAGCGAGTCTCGGTGGCTGGTGAAATTGTTGTTACTGGCAGAGAGTTTTATGATTTCGAGGCCAAGTACACCGACTCCGACGCTGCCAAGCTAACTTGCCCCGCCGAAATTTCCGATCAGGAGCTCAAGCAAATGCAGCAGTTGGCAAAAAAAGCATTCCGTGCTCTTGGTTGCCAAGGGCTTGCACGAGTGGATTTTTTCCTGACCAAGGATGGCTTTATGTTAAATGAAATCAACACCATGCCTGGCTTCACTTCGATTTCGATGTTCCCGCGCTGCTTCAAAGAATCAGGAATCAGCTTTCCTGAGCTGGTAACAGAGTTGATTGAACTAGCTTTAGAAAGCTAGTTCGTTATTTCGGTGCAGCGTTTAGTTGGCTCTAAAACTCCTACTGATCCGGCAAGTTGTTCTAAGACTGTGACGCCAGCTAGCCGACTTGAGTCAATAATTACCTCGGTTGCCGGAGCGGTTGCAAAGCTGATAAACCGATAGCTTGGAGCGTTTGCATCATCAACCAGCCAGTCAATTTCTGATGCACTAACGCAAGGAAGTGTTGAAACTTCTACCGGTTCTAGACCACAACGCAGCAGTACTGAAACCGGGTCCCCCCAGGCAGCAGTGGATTGAGCATTTACGCTTCTTCGATCTTCACCGGCTATTTCATCCGGGAGCCTGACAATAATCTCCGCGCAATCTGGATTATTGGCATCGGCTGCGGGCTGGAGCGCCACCGTTGGCGCGCAGCCAGTCAAAAGAGCAAGGCTG
>WLGB01000041.1 GCA_009703455.1 Actinomycetota bacterium | reverse complement strand
CCTGGGAAAGTGAATACCCCGACTGGATTTAGCCCGAGCTTCTTGGCTGCATGGGCTATTTCCCCCGCTTGCTGAGGTTCGCAGCCAGAGCGATGGTGGCCGCTGTCTATTTCGACCAACAGCTTGACTCCGCTTAGGCCCAAAGCCAAGGCTTTTGCTCCGGCTACAGAATCCACTGCCAAAGTGAGGTCTGTTCGTCGGGTTAGTTTTTTTAGTCTTTGAAGCTTTGAGTCGTTAACATAGAGCGGGTAGGCAATGAATATGTCTTTGACTCCTTTTTTTGCAAAGACTTCCGCTTCACCAATAGTTGCAACAGTTATTCCTACTGCACCGGTAGCGATTTGTAGCTTCGCAAGTTCTATGCTCTTGTGGGTTTTTACATGTGGGCGAAGATTGATCCCGGCCTGGGAAGCTAAGTTGGCCATCCGTTGGATATTCTGAGTCACCACATTTTGATCAATAGCCAAATAGGGGGTATCCGGCGAACGCCTGCTCATAATCCAAGCCTAGGCCTTTGACAAGATTGTGGCTCTAGCTACCGGTCTGATACGGGGGTCCGATAAATAGCAGAATTGCAAAGAGTGCAACTACAAAGATTGCCAGCGAAAGAACTAGCAAAACTGGTCGGAAGATGAACCAGCGAAAAAGCCTGTCAAAGGCAGTGTTATCCCTCGGGTCTTTACTGGCCTCGATTCGCCACTCCCCTTCTAGCTCGGAGTTTTTCTGAAGATAGCGGTCAAATGGATAGGTGGCGAAAGGAACGATAGCTAGTGCAACGGCCATGATCGTCCTTCCCGCTGTCCAGCGCTGGTTCACAGCCACCAAGACAGCGGTCACGGCATAGCCAAGAAATGCAAGTCCGTGAGTCGCTCCGGCAATGGTGAACATGTTCCCTGCCAGCCCAATTGTGGCCCGGGCAATGATGGCTACAATCAGCAAGCCCCAGGTGAACATCTCAATGCGGGCGAAGGTTCCGAATATGTCTTTTGGTTTAGCGTCCATGCTTAAAGCCTATTTGCATCTAAGCCCAAGAGCTTGACTTAAGACCCCAGGGGGGTATTATGGTGTTGTGATCCCAGAAATCAAAAGTAGAGCAATCCACCGGGCAAAGATCCTCCAAGGTCAACTAAAAGGCCTGGAGAAGATGATCGATACTGAGGAATACTGCATGGATGTCATAACCCAATCCCTTGCAATTCAAAAGTCATTGGGGTCTTTGAATAAGTTACTGGTAGAAAATCACCTAGCAACCCATGTCAAGCACAAGATGGTCTCTAAGGACCCTAAAGTTCAAAAGCAGCTCCAGGAAGAACTGCTCAAGATTTATGAAATCACACAAAACCGACAGGTTAAATAAGGAGATTCATATGTCAGAACAAAAATCCAACTGTGGCGATCTTTGCCAGTGCTCACCCAAGAATGGGGGCTCAGGATGTAACTGCGCCGACGCTTGCACGTGCTCGGCTAACGCCGTGAGTACAGGGTGTAACTGCAGCTAAAAAGGTATTTCACTGCCCTCGTGGACAACTCCCCTGATTTGTTTGCGAGGGCAGCTCAATTTAACGGTTAAAGTCGCCTTCGTCTTGGCCAGCTGAGTCTTCCGCAGATCCACCAGACCCATAGAAAGTATCAGGGTAGGCGGTGTTGGGCGAATAGCCCCCTGGGCCCGAATGAAAATCCCCCTCGTTCATGGAAGGGTCAGAAGCAGAGTTAGCTGAGGAGCCAGATTCTGGTTTATAAACCGATGGATCAAACTCGAGCAATTTCCGAAGCCAAGCAAAAAATCCCATTACTTTCCCTTTCCGATTGCTTTAAGGATCTCGCCCCAAATCAATCCCCCAAATAGATAGATGGCCAACGCAGTAGGAATTAAGATAACCGCAAGGGCACGATTCAGCCAGTTGGTTAAAACCCCCAGTTTGTTCATAGCCATAGGTTAGATGCGGCCACTGACATTCGTTTACGAGCTAGCCTCCGAAATGGCTCGGCAGATTGCACTAGCCCCGTAATCACCCCTGGAAGCCGCTAACTCGGCAGCTTCAGAATGTAGCTGAGTGGCTAACAGGCCAATATCCCGCAGAATTTCGAGCGTTAGGCCCATACCAGTTGCAACATACTTGGCCGCCAATGCCCCAATCATTCCAGCTAGTACATCACCGGTGCCCGCCGTCGCGAGGTGGACCGAGCCAGGACCGGATTCAATGGGCGGGTGATTTCTGAGGGCAAGAACAGAGATATTTCCCTTGAGCAATACCACTTGGCCAGTTAGCTCAGCGAGCTCCCAAGCGCTAGCGCTTGGGTTAGCTGCAATGTCTTTGCTTCTGCGAGAGTGTCCAAGCCTGGCAAAAAGTTTCTGCGCTTCGCCGGCATGCGGTGTCAAAATTGCAGGTGCGGAAAGTTTTTCAAAATCAACTAATTGCAAAGCACCGGCATCGATAACCATAGGCAGGTTCAGAGCTTGCGCTGCCAAGATGTTTTTTCTTTGCTCGCCCGAATCGTCATCGGCAACTCCGGAACCAACCACAAGAACCTTGGCTTTTTCAATTCCAGTTATTGTTTCCGGGCGGGAATTAAGCACCAGGTCAGTCACTTTTCTTGGACCGAGGTAACAAGCCATACCGATCTGTAGTTGGTAAGCCGCTTCCAGTCCAAGTAGGGCAGCACCTGTATAGGCTTCACTTCCAGTGACAAACCCGACAACTCCCCTGCTGTATTTGTTGTCGCTTGCTTTTGCTTCGGCAAGCAGGGAGCTGGCAAAATCCGGGTCAAGGTTTGGGTGCATTGAGTATCCCCCAAGTTTTTCTTTGGTCTACGCGTTATGAAACACTTCAGACCTATTGGTCTTTCTGAACTAACGCTTAGATAGGCAACTGCTGCTAAACGCCTTCAGCCATCTCTTGCATACCGCTTTTTGTCCTAAGCTCTAGCTCTTTTACAAAGAAGGAAAGTATGAATCCGACTACCAAAACAACGCTTGCCACCAGAAACACTTGGCTAGCCGCCTGAGCAAAAGCTTCCTTGATTGGGTAGGCAAGTTCTGGGCTTATAACTTCAAGGAAAGAAGAGTCGGTTGTGACCATCGAGTCAATCGATTCAAAATCCTGACCTAGCAAAAGCTGGTTTCTAGGATCTTCAAGTATCGAGGGGGTTTTAGCAATTGCCTGCTGTATGCCTTCCACAATTTGACTGGCTCTATCGGCAATTCCCGAGAACAGGATGCTCAAGAATATAGCTACACCTAGGGTTCCGCCCATCTGCCTGAAAAATGTCGAAGCAGAAGTAGCGACGCCAATGTCTTTGGCCTCAACAGCATTTTGACTGGCAATGGTAAGTGTCTGAAGAAGCTGACCTACCCCAAGTCCAAGAAGCACCATTCCTACAGAGACCTGCCAAATCGCCCAATCGGCCTGGATGGTTGATAGGTAAATGTAGCTTGCTGCAGCAAGGGCTGAACCCAAAATCATGAAGATTTTGTATTTGCCCGTCTTGCTAGTGATTCGCCCTGAAATCAACGATGCGCTGGCAAGCCCAAGAACCATAGGGATCATCAGAAAGCCGGCTTCGGTTGGAGTTGCCCCATAAACAATCTGCAGTATAAGAGGTAGCGAAATTAAGCCTCCGAACATGCCAAGTCCCACCACAACACCAAGAAGCGTTGTCGTGGTGAAAGTTGATGACTTGAAAATCTTTAGAGGAAGCAGAGCCTCGTCCTTCATTTTGTTTTCCACGAAAATGAACGCGGCTATTCCCAAAACCCCAATGCTTGCAAGTCCAATAGTTGGTGCAGAACCCCAACCCCACTCACGGCCTTGCTCAGCAACTAAGAGAATGGGAACTACTGCCACAATGATTGTCACTGCTCCACCCCAGTCGATTCGCGACGGTTTGGCGAAGTGGGGAACGTGCAGGAAGGTGTAAACCATAAACATTGCCACCAGGCCTATAGGCAGATTCATCAAAAATATCCAGCGCCAGCCGTCAACCCAAAGGATTTGGTCTACACCCGCAAAGCCGCCACCAACAATGGGGCCAATCACGCTGCTGGTGCCAAAAACTGCTAAGAACAAGCCTTGGTAGCGAGCACGCTCTCTAGGAGGCACTATGTCAGCGAGGATGGTCAACGCAAGTGCAAACAACCCACCAGCGCCCACGCCCTGGAGAGCTCTATAGAAGGCAAGCTCCACCATGTTGGTTGCAAATCCAGCAGTCAATGACCCAACAATGAATATTGTGATTGCTATCATGAACATTTTTCGGCGACCAAATATGTCTCCGAGCTTGCCATAGATAGGTGTTGAGACAGTCGAGGTGATCAGATAAGCAGTTGTGACCCAAGCCTGAAGCTGAAGTCCCTGGAGATCATCGGCGATGGTTCGCATCGCGGTTCCTACCACCGACTGGTCAAGGGCTGATAAAAACATTCCTGACATTAGACCTACTAAGACCAGAAGAATCTGGCGATGAGTCATTACTCCGGTTTTTGCTGATTCTTCGGCTGCCGCTTTGCGGTCTTTTGGGGCCAAGGGGAACTTCCTTCAATTCGGGGTCCGCGGTTAAACCTGGACTTGCCAAGTTTACGCCTCGTTCCGCCAAAACAGGTCAGAACAGAAGATGCTGTCTGTGATCTTCTTTACTAACAACCGACCAGGGGCTCTTCCTGATTGGTAAAACTAGGCTTTTGGCTCGTCTATATTGGGTCCATGAAGTCGATTCCCCTTAGAGAAAAACACGAGGCCCTTGGGGCAAGCTTTACCGACTTCGGTGGCTGGGAGATGCCAGTTCGCTACAGTTCTGACCTTGCGGAGCACCACGCGGTTAGAGAATCAGCAGGGCTATTTGATATTTCACACATGGGTGAGCTGTTTGTCGAAGGAAAAGAATCGGCAGCATTTCTAGACTTTGCATTGGTGGGTGCCGCTTCTGAAATTGCTATTGGAAGAGCCAAGTACTCGTTGATATGCAACGCCGCAGGCGGAATTATCGATGACCTTATTGTTTACAGATTGGGCGACAATGCCTACTTGATCGTGGCAAACGCCTCAAACCGAGAAGCCGTGGCCGCTTCTTTGAACGAGCGAGCAGCTGGGTTTGCAGTTGAGACCAAAGATGAAACCGACTCCTGGGCACTGCTTGCTATTCAAGGGCCAAAATCGGTAGAAATTCTTTCTTCCGTAACAAATGCCCCTCTTGGGGATTTGAAGTACTACGCAATTTCTGAGGCTGAAATATCAGGGGCCAAGTGCCTGCTTGCTCGAACTGGGTATACCGGCGAGGACGGTTTCGAGATTTACATCCCAGTCGAATCCGCAGGGTCAGTCCTTGATGCTCTGTTTTTAGCAGGCAAAGACCTCGGTCTATTGCCAGCCGGGCTGGCTTGTAGGGACACGCTGAGACTAGAAGCCGGCATGCCACTTTATGGACACGAGATGAACCTAGATGTGAATCCGTATCAAGCAGGCTTTGGAAAAGTGGTCCGACTGGACAAACCTGTTGACTTTGTTGGTAAAGCTGCCCTTTCAAAACTCTCAGAAGTTGCTCCGGAGAAAGTTTTGGTTGGATTAGCTGGTGAGGGCAAGCGGGCAGCCAGGGCTGACTATGAAGTTTTTGTTGAAGGTTCTGATTCAGCAATTGGTGTTGTGACCTCTGGGGCGCTTTCACCAACGCTTGGGTTTCCAGTAGCCATGGCCTACGTAGATGCCGATTTTGCGCAAATCGGTAGCTCAGTTAGCGTTGACATCAGAGGTTCTAGAACACCGTTTAAGGTGGTTAAGCTACCTTTTTACAAAAGACAAAACTAGTTAGCTAAATCCAAAGGAAAAATCAAAGATGATCAACCGCGAAGGTCTTCACTACACCAAAGAGCACGAGTGGCTATCAATCGAAGGCGATGTGGCCACAGTTGGTATCACCGAATACGCAGCCGAGAAACTCGGCGACATAGTGTTTGTTGACCTGCCAAAAGTTGGCTCTTCCACTACTTACATGAAAATCTGTGGAGAAATTGAGTCCACCAAAAGCGTCGGCGAGCTCTATGCACCGGTTGATGGCGAAATCGTTGAGGTAAACGATGTTGTCAGCGGAAACCCTGAACTTGTCAACCACGATCCATTCGGTGCTGGCTGGTTAATCAAGATCCGCTTCAAGGAATTGCCAGAGCTACTTACCCACGAGGAATACGCCGCACTAACCGGAGAGGGCTAAGTCAAAATTGCTTCCTGAGCACAAAGACTTCAAATATCGTCACATCGGCCCCACCCAAGAAGAACAAAGCACAATGCTCAAGGAGCTTGGCTATTCTTCCCTAGATCAGCTCATGGCTACTGCCCTTCCAAAAGCCATTCAGTTTGAAGGAGAGGGCAAGCTTCCTGACCCGCTGAGTGAGCCGGACACCCTGGATGCCCTTAGAGTTCACGCTAGAAACAACCATGTCACAACAGCACTTATTGGTCAGGGCTACTACGGAACCTTTACACCAGCGGTTATCAAACGAAATGTCCTGGAGAATCCTTCCTGGTACACCGCCTACACCCCTTACCAGCCGGAGATTTCGCAAGGGCGCCTAGAGGCCATCATCAACTTCCAAACCATGGTCAATGACCTAACTGGAATGAAAACTGCTAACGCCTCGATGCTTGATGAGTCAACCGCTGCAGCCGAAGCTATGTTGCTCTCGAGAAGATCTTCAACAAATGAAAGCAATGTTTTTTACGTTGATTCAGACACCATGCCTCAGACCAAGTCTCTTCTGGAGCACCGCGCAGAACCTGTTGGAATAACGATTTCTTACTTCGACACCTCAAAGGGAGCTGCCGAATTGGACGGTGAGTACTTTGGTGTCATGGTCCAATACCCAGGTGCTTCCGGAAGGCTTACGCAGCTAAAGCCAATTTTTGACGCAGCCCATGGAAAAAATGCAATGGCTGTGTCCGTTGCTGATTTATTGGCGCTTTGCTTGATCGAAGCACCGGGCGAAATGGGAGCCGACATGGTGGTTGGAACTACCCAGCGTTTTGGAGTACCGATGGGCTTTGGTGGCCCGCACGCTGGGTACCTAGCGGTTCGAGAAGATTTAGAAAGGTCAATGCCGGGAAGACTCGTTGGGGTTTCGGTTGATGCCGATGGTGCTCCTGCCTATCGACTAACCCTGCAGACTCGCGAACAACACATTAGGCGCGAGCGTGCAACCTCCAACATCTGTACCGCGCAGGTACTACTTGCTGTTATGGCTGGCATGTATGCCGTTTATCACGGGCCTAAGGGTTTGCGCTCAATAGCTCTTGAAGTCCACCAGAAAGCTCACGCACTTGCTGATTCGATTCGCGAAGCTGGACTAACTGTAGTAGAAGAGAACTTCTTCGACACCTTCCGTGTCACTGGTATCGACGCCCAGGCTATTTTTGAAAAGGGTCGTCAGCAAAACATCACCATGAACTTAGTTGATGACAAAACCGTTGGCTTTTCTATTGACGAAACCGTTAGCCCCGAAATCTTGAATCAAGTAGCTTCGGTGTTTGGTGCCGGTACCGTGAGTTACAGCTACGACCCATCAGGGACAAAGCTAAAACTTGCCGGTCTTGATCGAAAGAGCAAATACCTAACTCACCAGGTGTTTAATACCTACCACTCAGAGACCGCAATGCTCAGGTACCTAAAACGGCTTGCCGACTACGACTACGCGCTTGACCGAGGCATGATCCCACTAGGTTCTTGCACCATGAAACTAAACTCCACCACCGAGATGGAAGCGGTAACTTGGCCGGAGTTTTCGAACCTTCATCCTTTCTCCCCCAAGCAAGACATTGAAGGCTACCTGGATTTGATTTCCGAGCTTGAGACCTGGCTTTGCGACGTCACTGGCTACGATGCTGTCTCCTTGCAGCCGAATGCTGGTAGCCAGGGAGAACTTGCCGGTCTCATGGCCATTCGTGGCTATCACCTCTCGCGAGGAGATTCACAGCGTCAGGTGTGTTTGATTCCTTCTTCTGCCCACGGCACCAACGCAGCCTCCGCAGTTTTGGCTGGAATGAAAGTTGTTGTGGTAGCTTGCGACGAGCTAGGCAACGTTGATTTAGATGACATCAAAGCCAAGATTGCCGAGGCTGGCGACAAACTGGCAGCTCTTATGGTCACTTACCCTTCTACTCACGGGGTATACGAAGAAGCAATCGCGGACATTTGTGAACTAGTTCACCAATCCGGTGGTCAGGTCTACATCGACGGCGCGAACACCAACGCTGTAGTTGGATACGCAAAGTTTGGACTTTTGGGTGGCGACGTATCCCACCTGAATCTCCACAAAACTTTCTGCATCCCTCACGGTGGTGGTGGGCCAGGAGTTGGTCCAGTTGCTGCCCGGGCACACCTTGCGCCATTCCTCCCTGGACACTCGCTAGCCCAGATTGATCTGCCAAACTTTGGACCTATTTCTGGAGCGCCGTTTGGTTCGGCGTCGATTCTGCCAATCTCTTGGGCCTACATTCGCATGATGGGCAATCAGAGCTTGCGCGATGCAACAGCGGTAGCAGTGCTATCAGCCAACTACATCGCCAAGAAGCTCAAGGACCACTTCCCGCTACTTTATACCGGCAACGATGGATTGATTGCTCACGAATGCATTATCGACATCCGTGGCATCACTAAAGACACCGGCGTCTCAGTAGATGACATCGCAAAGCGACTAATTGACTACGGCTTCCATGCCCCGACCATGAGCTTCCCGGTATCTGGAACGTTGATGATTGAGCCCACCGAGTCCGAGCCTAAAGATGAAATTGATCGCTTCATCGAGGCGATGATTGCAATCAAACAAGAAATTACTCAGCTTGCGGGAGGTGAGTGGTCGCCAGAAGATAACCCACTTCGCCAAGCACCACACACCGCAAAGATACTGACCGAGGACTGGAGTCATCCTTACTCGCGTCAGCTTGCTGTTTATCCAGTGAAAGGCCAGCACCTGCAAAAATATTGGCCGAAGGTTAGAAGAGTTGACTCAGTCCACGGCGACCGGAATCTTATTTGTAGCTGTCCGCCGCCGGAAGCTTTTGCCTAAGCGTT
>WLGB01000040.1 GCA_009703455.1 Actinomycetota bacterium | reverse complement strand
TACGAACACACTCTGCGAGTAGTTGAGCAAGCTATCGACTACGAGAAGGATTACAACTTAGAGCCAGACTTTGTGCTGCGCTTTGCTGCTCTGTTGCACGATATCGGAAAACCCGCCACCAGGAAACTTGAGCCTGGCGGGGCAGTTAGTTTCTATCACCACGACGTTGTTGGTTCGAAGCTTGCTAAAAAGCGCATGAAGGAACTTCGCTTCGATAACGACACAATCAAGGCGGTGTCGTTGCTAGTTGAACTTCACCTGCGCTTTTTTGGATACAGCGATCAGGCCTGGACTGATGCCGCTATAAGAAGGTATGTTCGTGACGCCGGAGACCAGCTAGTTCGCCTACATATCCTTACCCGATCCGACGTGACTACCAGAAACCAAAGAAAAGCTGATCTTTTATCGCACGCCTATGACGATCTGGAAGCGCGCATAGAAAAGGTAATGGCCGAAGAAGAACTAAACGCTATGAGGCCTGATCTAACTGGCGAGCAGATTATGGAAATTCTAGAAATCCCAGCAGGGCCAAAAGTTGGAAAAGCTTATAAGTATTTACTTGAACTTCGGATTGAGAACGGACCCCTTGGGCCCGAAGAAGCCAAAAAGCGCTTGCTTGAGTGGTGGCCAAAGGGCTAAGCTTGTGAAGTTGCCCTGGTACTTGGGGTCTCAAGATGTCATTTATACCCTCCTGTCATGGAAAGTCCATGGCCGCTCTAGTCCAAAGGAGGTGGGTTAGCTATGCATCAGTACGAACTCATGGTTATTCTCGACCCGTCGGTTGAAGAAAAAACTGTAGAGCCATCACTCGAAAAATTCCTAAAGGTAATCACCGCTGCCAAGGGCACCGTTGACACCCTAAGCATTTGGGGAAGACGCCGTTTGGCTTACGAAATCCAGAAGAAGTCCGAAGGTATCTACGCCGTGGTCAACATGACTGCTCCTTCAGAAGCCGTTATCGAGCTTGACCGTCAGCTGAACCTTTCAGAAGCTGTCATGCGAACCAAAGTGCTTCGCGCCGAAGATGTTCAGTTCACAATCACACCGATTGAGTACGTAGCCGAGAAGTCTTACGAGAAGCCACCCCGCAAGTCCGCCCCGAAGAAGGACGCCAGCGACAAGCCAGCAGCCAAAAAAGCAGAAGCAGTAGCTGAAGAAGCGGCGGCCGAGTAATCATGGCCGGCGAAGTAACCATCACCGTAGTTGGCAACATTGCTGACGACCCGGAACTTCGTTACACCCAGGGTGGAGTCGCAGTTGCAAGCGTAAGAGTTGCATCCACTCCTCGCATGATGAACAAGCAGACCAACGCTTGGGAAGATGGCGAAACCGTTTGGGTGCGCTGCACAGCTTGGCGTGAACTTGCCGAGAACGTAGCTCAGTCTTTGACCAAGGGCTCACGCGTTGTTGTCACTGGTCGCCTAAAAGCTCCTTCTGCCTACACCGCGGCATCTGGTGAAGCTCGCGCTTCCCTAGAAGTTGAGATTGAGGAAATCGGTCCTTCCCTTCGTTATGCAACAGCTAGCGTGACTCGTCGCGCTCGCGAAGGCGGAACCGCACAAGTTCAGGCTGATCCCTGGGTAAACACCCCTGCAGCGCCTGCTGCGGCAAAGGCCGATGACGGCTGGGCAAACCCGGGTGCCGCGGCATCAGACGACACACCTTTTTAAAGTTTAGAAACTAGGAGATAAATAAAAATGGCTGGAAAGACCGACCCACGTCGTAAACCAACTCGTAACTCGAAGCTAGACAAACTAGCTCCAGTTAAATTCATGAAGGTCGGAATCATCGACTACAAAGACGTTGCCACACTGAGAAAATTCATCTCAGACCGCGGCAAGATTCGCGCACGTCGAATCACCGGTGTTTCTGTTCAGGAACAGCGCCTCATCGCAACCGCAATCAAGAACGCACGCGAGATGGCCTTGTTGCCATACGCCGGTGCTGGCCGCTAAGGAGCAAGAAATATGTCAAAGATTATTCTCACTAACGAGGTCTCAGGACTTGGTTCTGCAGGCGACGTAGTCGACGTAAAAAACGGCTACGCACGCAACTACCTACTGCCTCGCGGCTTTGCTGTTATTTGGAGCAAGGGTGGCGAAAAACAAGTTGCTTCTATCCGCGCAGCTCGTGATGCACGTCAGCTAGCAACTATCGAAGAAGCACAGACCCTCAAGGCTCGCCTTGAAGAAGGTTCAGTCAGGCTATCGGTTAAGGCTGGCGTTGGCGGAAGACTATTCGGTTCCGTTAAGACCGGAGACATCGCAGCAGCTGTTGCCGAAGCAGGCATTGGGCAAATCGACAAGCGCAAGGTTGAAATTCCAAACCCAATCCGCTCAGTTGGCGAATACCTAGCCACCGTGCGCTTGCACGGCGACATGGTTGCCACCATCAAGCTAAAGGTTGTTGCTAAGAAGTAAACCTTTTCAAAGCATTGAACTAAACCCCAGATCCTTGGTCTGGGGTTTAGTCATTTCCCTGGATAAAGCCTGATAAAGGCCCCGAAACCTGGGGAATTTAGGCAAATTTGAAGGACACAAGGGAGCTTGTGGATAACCTTCGAGTTACCATCTGATTTCACTCATTTTTGGAACCTTATACACAACCCTCAGGGTTATCTTGAGAGTTTGCTGACATTTTGTTATGCACAGCCAAATACCAGTGTTTTACTGGGCTGTAAGCCTGAAACAAATCATCTCTCCACAGTAGATTCCACAAGTTTCACATATTTATTAGAGTGTTTTACCCCAGTTATCCACAGTGTTGTCCACAGCACGGCTTTATCAGGCATTGTCGGTAGTGGATGCTAGACAAGTTAGTAAGAACTAGACCTAGGAGTAGTCAATGTCTTTGGCGCCCGTATTACCGGCAGAACCAGGGCGATCCATGGACCGAGTGCTACCTCACGACTTACTAGCCGAGCAATCAACCCTTGGTGCGATGTTGATCTCGCAAGAGGCTGTTGCAGAAGTTTTTGAATATGTAAACAGCTCAGATTTCTATGCACCCAAACACCAAATAATTTTTGAAGCGCTGCTAACTCTTTACGGCATGGGTGAACCAACTGACGTGATTACCGTCACAGACCAGTTGGTAAAAACAGGAAGCTTGGTCCGCTCCGGAGGCGCGGACTACCTTCACACACTTACTAGCTCTGTTCCAACTGCAGCTAACGCATCGTTCTACGCAAAAATCGTTTCTGAAAAAGCAATTCTTCGAAGACTGGTTGAAGTTGGAACACGCATCGCACAACTTGGTTATGCCAACGAAGGTGAAGTCGAAGACTTGGTAAATGCGGCACAGGAAGATGTCTACCGCGTCACCCAATCTGGAACTGGCGAAGACTACGTAGCCCTTAGCGATTCGATTGAAGCCGCTATTGCTGAAATCGAGGCAGCACAAAATCAAGACGGCGACCTTGTCGGTGTTCCAACTGGTTTTACTGAACTAGACGGACTCACAAATGGTTTCCACCCAGGTCAGCTGATTATCGTTGCAGCTCGTCCTGCCATGGGTAAGTCAACATTCGCTCTGGACATCGCAAGAAACGCGGCGATTTCCCAAGGCAAGTCGACCCTGTTTTTCTCACTGGAAATGGGACGAGCAGAAATAGCAATGCGCATGCTTTCTGCGGAATCTTCGATCCCGCTGCAGTCAATGCGTAAGGGAAACATCGCTGACTCTGACTGGACCAAGCTTGCCCAGGTAAGAGGTCGCATCAACGATGCGCCGCTATACATAGACGACTCACCGAATATGACCCTGGTAGAAATTCGCGCTAAGTGTAGAAGACTTGCCCAGCGTGTGGGACTAAAGATGATCGTTATCGACTACCTACAGCTTCTAACCTCAGGTAAAAAAGTTGAATCACGCCAGCAAGAAGTTTCCGAGTTTTCTCGTGCACTAAAACTTCTGTCTAAAGAGCTAAACATTCCAGTTGTTGCTTTGTCTCAGCTAAACCGTCAGGCCGAACAAACCAAAGACAAGAAGCCAGAACTTTCTCACCTTCGTGAATCCGGTTCCTTGGAACAAGACGCTGACGTCGTTGTGCTTTTGCATCGCGAAGCAATCGGCGACTCAGACCACCCTAGAGCTGGTGAAGCGGATTTGATTCTGGCAAAGCAGCGCTCCGGTCCAACCGGAACCGTAGTGGTAGCCTTCCAAGGAAACTACTCACGCTTTGTAAACATGAAGGTCTAGTAAATGAAAATTGTTCTTGCTCTTCGAGCAGCAATTTCTTTTGCGGTTGGAATCTTCATCACCTTCACTCAGTCCCACTCTGCTGTTACTGGTTTGCTCGCATTAGCAATTTTCGGTATCGGCTACTCAGTCCTAAATGGAATTGGAACTGGAATGTGGGGCAAGGGTCTTACGGCAGTGGAGAATATGCCGCTCACGGTCGCGGCGTTCATCATCGGCTTGCTTGCTGTTTTGGTTCCAGCTACTGATCCAGAGGCCCAGCAACTGGCCTTTATTTACCTAGTTACCGGCTGGGGTCTAATCTCCGGTTCGTTTGAGTTATACCTAGCGCGCCGTGAGGGCTTTGCCACGAGTATGGGTAAAGACAGCCTGTTGAACGCGGGCTTTGGACTGCTGCTTGGAGTCTTGTTTTTGATTGCACCACTTGATATCGTTTCAGCGGTTGGTTTCTTCGGTGCTTATCTTGTCCTTAGCGGCACTCACTTAGCAATCGCCGCCGCCACTCCAAAAAAATAGCTTTAGGCTTGAGCTGTGCCCAAAAAAACTAAACTAACAACTTTCCTGACCCTCTCCGCTGTTGCTGGAGTATTTGTTGGGGTTTTGGTTTACTTCGGTGTTCGACTGTTGGAGTCCGCACTTATCTGGGGCGGATTAACTTTCATTGTTGCGCTGGTGGCGATTTCCACATTGGCGCTAATGGTTCCAGAAAATGGCGACGACCCAGACAAACAAGTTCTTAGCTAGTTAGCTTTGCTGGGCTAGCTTTGCTGCCAGCCCGATGTAGTCCTTAGGGGATAAAGCGAAAAGACGCTCTTTAGCCGGCTTTTCGATTTCTAATTTCAAGATAAAGTTTGCAAGATCCTCGCGGGTCAAGCGCTTGCCCCTGGTTAAATCCTTAAGCAAGTCGTAGGGGTTAGAAATTTTCGACCTGCCGGCAGCAACCTCAGCGCGGATTACTGTTTGAATTGCTTCGGCCAGCACTTCCCAGTTCTCGGCCAAGTCAACAGCCATGACAGACTCCGCAACCACAATCTCGGTCAGTCCCTTTTGGATGTTGTCGAGAGCCAAGAGACTGTGACCAAAGGCCACGCCAATGTTTCGTTGCGAGGACGAGTCGGTTAGATCCCGCTGCAGACGCGAGGTGACCAGTGTGGCGGCCAAAACATCAAACAGAGCATTCGAGATCTCAAGGTTGGACTCAGCATTTTCAAATCTAATTGGGTTGATTTTGTGGGGCATGGTCGAAGAGCCAGTTGCCCCCTTTACTGGAATTTGCCTGAAGTACCCCATAGAGATGTAGCTCCACATGTCAGTGGCAAGGTTGTGAACTATGCGGTTGAAGTGCACAACCGAGGAGAACAACTCAGCCTGCCAGTCGTGAGATTCAATTTGCGTCGTTAACGGGTTGAATCTAAGACCAAGCGACTCAACAAGTTCGGCACATATCTGTGGCCAGTTCACTTCAGGAAGAGCAACCATGTGAGCTGAGTAGGTTCCGGTAGCCCCGGAGAATTTTCCTAGGTACTCAGTGGTTTCGATTCGCTTCAGCTGACGTGTCAGGCGGTACACAAAGACGGCGATTTCTTTACCCATTGTGGTTGGAGTGGCTGGTTGGCCGTGGGTTCGAGACAGCATCGGAAGTGCAGCGTAGGCCTTGGCAAGTTCAGTTAGAGACGAAACCAAATCTCTAGCTTTTGGAAGCCAGATTTCATTCATAGCCTGCTTGATAATCAATGCATAGGAGAGATTGTTTACATCTTCACTGGTAGCAGCGAAGTGTGTGAGCTCGTGAAGGTCTTCACGACCCATCTCGGTTAGCCTGTCACGAACAAAGTATTCAACAGCTTTGACATCGTGACTAGTTTGGGACTCGATTTCTTTGACCTGTTTAAAGTCAGCATCGGTGAAGTAATCATATGAGGCTCGAAGCCTTCGAACCTGATCTTCGGTGACGTATCGATCTTTTCCAAACAGATCTTTGTTGGCAAGCAGGATCAACCACTCGATCTCAACTTGAATTCTTGCTCGGTTTAGCCCTGCCTCAGAAAGGATCAGCGACAGTCCTTGAACCTGGGAAGCGTAGCGGCCATCGAGCGGGCTTAGCGGCTGAAATGAAAGGCTCACATCACTATTGTGCCGTAGTTGGCCAAATTTAGCTTGCCCAAGCTTTCAACAGTTTTGACTCAGGCGCCCATTTGTCCAACAATTTCACGCAGAGTGATCAAGTGGAACAAATCATCCTGCAAATCCAACAAGCCCTCACCAGATTAAGGCTGGCTAGACCCACCCGGGGTGCTTGGCAAGGAAGCGCCGCCGCCACTCTGGCAAGCTCTCTGGAATCACTCGAGAGCGAGCTGATTGGCCTTCAGCACACCCTCAACTGGTGAGTATTGAAAGCTATGGGGGAAATCCAGACATTGTTGCCGCCCGCGAAGAAATTCAGCGGGTGGCATTTGAAATAAAGCTCTGCGCAGAAGAACTAACGGCATGGCCTGCGTTGGAAACACTTCTTTCTGATCCAATACACCAACTGAAATTTCGAATTGCAGCAATAGGCATCGAGCAAAAACTCCACCGACTTCACACCCACTGCATACTTGCAGCCGAAAACTACTTCACGATAGAGGCGCAGATTCAGCGCCGCTTCGAAATCACCTTCGTCCCAGAACTAGCCCGAATTATTTCGCAGTTGATAATCGGTCCTGGATGGCAGGTAGACAGAAACGTCAAGGCAGACCTAGTTTCGGAACAAATATCTAGAAAGCCAAGTTCAATCAGCACAATCCTTGACCGGTTATGGGAACTTTCCAGCAAGGACCAACCCACTGTTGGAATTGATCTATTAGAGAACTCTGCCGGGAGTAAAACAGCGATTGTGTATATCCCGGGCACCCAAAGCTTTAGCTTCGGCGATGGCAGCAATCCGCTGGATATGGCATCAAATATTCAAGCCATGGGCCAGGCCAATCAGGCGGCCAGTGAGAAGGCGGTGCTGCTTGCCATTGGGCAAGCAGGCATCTCATCAAAAGACGAGGTGATTTTCGTTGGCCATTCCCAAGGGGGAATGGTGGCTGGAAATCTAGCTGCCAATCCGATTGGGTTCATCTCAGCGGGACTTATTACTTTCGGTGCCCCGCTAGCTCAGCTCAGAAATCTGAAAGTACCGGTGATGGCTGTTGAGCACGTGAACGATCCCGTTCCGAATCTTTCAGGCAAAACGAACCCGTTGAAGAAAAATTGGGTCACGATTCAAAGGCTCAGTAATAAGTCGGAATCAAACGCTGTGATGTTTTCTCATTCACTGAAAAGCTACAAGAACACCTCAGTTGAGATTGATTCATCCAGCGATGTGGGAGTAAAGAACATAAAGTCTCAACTACTTCAAAAAGTAGAAGGCACTAAACCCTCGAAGTCTTTCGAGTTTAGGATCTCTAGAGCATTCCGGTGACTTTGAAAATGCTTCTCGCGAAAAAGGAAGAGATTGAGATGATGACTGCTCCAAGTATTGCCCAGCCCATTGACTCAATCGAAAGACCTTCTGAAGTGAAGCCGTCGATGGTCAATAAGTCATCTCCAATCTGAGATGAAAGCCATGCCACGAACAAAAGCAACGCTCCGTTTATAACAAAAGAGATAAGTCCGAAGGTCAGAAGGTAAAGCGGGAAAGCAACAATTTTGATGACCGGAGCAATAATTGCGTTCACAAACCCAAAAATTGCACCAATCAGAAGGAAGGACCCAATTGTCTGCCAAAGCCCATCACCACCGTAAGGAGTCAAGGTAATAGCTGGAATTACTAGGGTTGCAACCCATAAAGCTCCGGCATTGATGATGGTGGAGACGAGGAATCTGATCACTTTTCTATTGTCGCAGTAAAACGGCTAAATTGGTCTTGTGACCCGTGACGCTGGCCGAGTGCCGCAAGTTCAGATGCTTTCCCCGGAGGGCATCTTTGAGGTGCCTGCAGAATATGCAGAGTACGGCAAATATATCGAGCGACTCAACCTCGATGATTTTCTAAAGTTTTATCGCGACATGGCTCGCATTCGCAGATTCGATAACGAGTGCACCGCACTTCAACGCCAAGGACAAATGGGCCTTTGGGTTCCAGCAATTGGCCAAGAAGCAGCTCAAATTGGTTCAGGCTATGGAGTTGGACCCAACGACCACATGTTCCCTAGCTACCGCGAACACGGAGTAGCAATCACCCACGGCATTGATTTGATGTCCATCATCAAAATTATGCGAGGCGTCAACCACGGTGGATGGAACCCGGAAGAAACTAGATTTCACCTCTACGCAATTGTGCTGGCAACCCAAGTCCTGCATGCAACTGGCTACGCCATGGGCGTTAACTTTGACGGAAACGTCGGAACTGGAAACCCAGATGTTGACCAAGCCGTAATCACCTACTTCGGAGATGGTGCAACGGCCGAGGGAGATGTCAGCGAAGCATTACTTTTTGCTGCCACAACAAAAGCCCCGCTGGTGTTTTTCTGCCAGAACAACCAGTGGGCAATTAGCTCACCGGTATCGTCTCAGACAGTTGTCCCGCTTTATCTTCGAGGCACTGGGTTTGGGGTTCCTGGAATCCAGGTCGATGGCAACGACGTTCTTGCCTGCTACGCGGTGACCGCCAAGCACATGGACGATGCAAGAAACGGGCTTGGGCCATCACTTATTGAGGCCCTCACCTACCGTGTTGGCGCACACACCACAAGCGACGACCCGAGTAAGTACCGCCCTACGGAGGAGCTCGAATACTGGAAAGTACGCGATCCACTAACTCGTTTTGAAAAGTTCCTCAGACGCCAAGGGGTCGGGGATGACTTCTTTGCTGAAGTTGCAGCTGCCGGAGACCAGCTTGCTGAGCAAATCAGAGCCGAAACTTTTGCAATGCCTAACCCACCGCTAGAAAACAT
>WLGB01000004.1 GCA_009703455.1 Actinomycetota bacterium | reverse complement strand
TGTGCAATAGCTGAGTGTTCCGAGTCAACTGGAACGATCTGGCCGGGGCTAGCAAGGCTCGTTACAAGCTCCCCTCCAACAATCAGCGACTCTTTGTTGGCTAGCGCCAAGATCTTTCCGGTTCGAAGGGCAGCGAGAGTTGGGGCTAGGCCGATGGATCCGGTAATGCCATTAATGACAACGTCGGCTCCGGTTTCTTCCACCAGAACTGTTGCTGCTGCGGCCCCGAGTACTGCCTTAGAATCCTCCAGGCCAAAGTGCTTTGCTTGAGCGTCTAGCGCCTCGGTGTTGGAGCCGGCGGCAAGACCAACTATCTGAAAACGTTCAGGGTTTTTGTTGATTACCTCAATGGCCTGGGTGCCAATGGATCCGGTAGATCCGAGGATTATGACGCGCCGCATTTACCCATATTGTCATGCCACAAGCCCTAAATAGACAGGCGTAGAATCTAAACATGAATACTCTAGAAATCGCCCAAGAGCGTAAATTAGTGACCGCGATCCCAGGGCCTAAGTCCCAGGAACTGCATAAAAAGAAGCTGCAAGAGGTAAGCCACGGTGTTGGCACCATGATTCCGGTATACATCGAACGTGCCCACGGCGCTATCTTGATTGATGTTGACGGTAACCAACTGATTGACCTTGGAAGCGGAATTGGAGTTGTGACCATAGGTCACACAAATCAGCAGGTAGTTGACGCTGTTATCGAGCAGGTTCAGAAACTAACCCACAGTCTATTCACCGTGACCCCATACGTTCCCTACATCCAAGTGTGCGAAATTCTAAACCGTCACACCCCAGGCAAGTTTGAAAAACGTTCCGCCTTGTTTAACTCAGGAGCCGAAGCAGTTGAAAACGCCGTAAAGATTGCAAGAAAACACACCGGTCGCGGCGAGATAGCAGTTTTCGACCACGCTTACCATGGCCGCACTAACTTGACCATGGCCATGAACTTTAAGGCCCACCCTTACAACACTGGCTTTGGTCCGTTTGCTCCAGGAGTGAACCATGTACCAATGTCTTACCCATTCCGCGACCCAGAGGGTATGACCGGCGAAGAAGCAGCCCGCCGTGCGATCACTTATATGGAAAAGCGAGTTGGGGCTGAATCCCTTGCTGCAGTTGTCATTGAACCAATTCAAGGAGAGGGTGGCTTCATTGTTCCAGCTCCAGGATTCCTGAAGACAATTGCCGACTGGGCAAAGAAAAATGGAATTGTGATGGTGGCCGACGAAGTTCAGTCCGGCATGGCAAGAACTGGTAAGTGGTTCGCAAGCGACTGGGAGGAAGGCTTTGAGCCTGACTTAGTTATCATCGCCAAGGGCATCGCTGGTGGAATGCCAATTTCTGCAGTGACTGGAAGAGCCGAAATCATGGACGCTTCTCACCCAGGCGGTCTTGGAGGCACATACGGAGGAAACCCAGTAGCTGCTGCAGCAGCCGTTGCGGTGCTAAGTCAGTTAGAAGCTGGCGGAGTTTTTGAGCAGGCCGAGCGCATCGAGAAAATTCTGAGACCACGACTTGAAGCTATGAAGGCCAAGTATCCGGTGATGGGTGATGTTCGTGGACGTGGCGCCATGCAGGCAATCGAATTTGTTGAGCCAGGAACCATGAATCCCAACGCTAAGGCAGTTGAGGCAGTTTCCAAGCACGCTCACCAAAACGGTGTGGTTGTCCTAACTGCTGGTACTTATGGCAACGTCATCCGATTCTTGCCTCCGCTTGCAATCACGGATGAATTGCTCAACGAAGCCCTCGATGTCATAGAAGCTGGAATCGCAGCCCTCTAAGCGAGGAACATATTTACCATGACTTCTTTTTCGAACCCTGAGCACCTTAAAAAGCTGTTCGATGAAGAAGTAATCACCTTCATTGAGCGGAACCCGGAGTCCAAGAGACTCCACGAAAAAGCCGCAGGGCCAATGATGAATGGTGTTCCGATGTCATGGATGGCCAAGTGGCCAGGTCCATACCCGGTATATGTGCAATCTGCCAAGGGCGCCCACTTTTTGGACGTGGACGGAAACGACTACGTGGACTTTTGTTTAGGCGACACTGGAGCCATGGTTGGTCACTCCCCCGACGCTTCGATTGAAGCCATAAAGAACCGCCTAGACAAAGGCATCACTTTGATGCTTCCCACCGAAGATGCCGCTGTTGCAGCACAAACCCTCGCTGATCGTTTTGGAGTTGAGAAGTGGCAGTTCACTTTGACTGCCACTGATGCCAACCGGCACATCATCAGGTACGCCAGACACCTCACCGGCCGTAAAAAGATTCTGATTCACGACTACTGCTATCACGGAACAGTCGATGAGACTTTTGCCAATTTAGACGAACACGGCGAAACCGTAAGCCGAATAAACAACATAGGTGCACCCGTTGACCTGAACGAAACTACCTGGGTGGTCCCCTTCAATGACTTAGCTGCTGCCGAGATAGCTTTTGCTTCTGGCGAAGTTGCAGCTGCTCTGATTGAACCGGCTATGACCAACATTGGAATTGTCCTGCCTGAGCCTGGCTATCTAGAAGGCCTTCGCGAACTAGCAACTAAATACGATGTCATCTTGATCCATGACGAAACCCACACCCTCTCTGAAGGAGTGGGTGGAATGACTAAAAGGCGTGGCTTGCAGCCAGATGCTGTGGTTCTGGGTAAAACCATCGGTGCTGGAATTCCTGCCGGCGCCTTTGGTATGACCCAGGAACTAGCAGCCAGAATCTCAGCAAGTCTTCATCTAGAGCACATCGACGTAGGTGGCATCGGTGGAACTTTAGCCGGCAACGCTTTGTCGATGGCTGCTGTTCGAGCGACTCTAACGCAGGTACTCACAGAAGCGGCCTTCGAACGCATGGAGGAGCTTTGCACCACCTGGACCAAAGATGTGCAGGAAGTTATCGACGATTACCAAATCCCTTGGCAAGTGACTCAGCTTGGCTGCCGGGCTGAATACAGCTTTAGGTCAGCTGCGCCGAGAACTGGAAAAGAAGCTGCGGATGCTGACGACTTTGAATTGCAGCAGTACCTGCACCTGCACGCAATAAACCGCGGAGTCCTAATGACGCCATTTCACAATATGGCTCTGATTTCGCCGGCCACAACACTTGAAGATGTCAAGCGTCACACCGAACACTTCCGAGATGCCGCTAAGGCATTGTTCGGCTAGTTCTTTTTGGCTAGGGCTTTGCTGCGCATTGCCCCACTGATTTGGAACACCAGCACTAGAGCAATCGCGAAGATAAACACTGCTGACCCAATCACGTTTGCTTCTGGCGGTATGCCTCTCACTGCTGCCGCGAAAACGTACTTCGGGAAAGTCACCTCTGTGCCCGAATTGAAGGCAGTGATTATGTAGTCATCGAAACTAAGGGCAAAAGCCAGTAGGGCTGCTGCCATGATCCCAGGAAGAAGAAGCGGCAAAGTAATCTTGGCAAACACCTGAACTGGAGGCGCATAAAGGTCGCGACCTGCCTCCTCGAGTTTTGGATCAAGGGTTGCGATGCGAGCCTTGACAGTTACAACCACAAAACTCAGGGTGAATAAGATATGAGCGACTATTACTGTGCCAATTCCCTTTGGGATTCCAACGTTTAGGAACTGGGCAGCCAGTCCTGCACCCATTACAACTTCAGGAGTTGCAAGTGGTAAAAACAGAAGCAAGTTGGTAGCCGAGCGGAACTTGAATTCATAACGCGTTACGGCTATTGCCAGCATGGTTCCAAGGATTGTTGAAACAATAGTGGCTATGGTGGCAATAAGCAATGAGTTTCCAAAAGCCAGACATACATCTATGTTGTTGCAAACCCCAGTCCAGTTCTTGAATGTAAAACCCTGCCAACCTGTGGTGTTCTTGAACGGGTCATTGAAAGAAAAAATAAAAGTGTAAGCAATTGGAATCATCAAGAAAACAAATGCCAGTATTGTATAGGTCGGAAGTAGGTACTTACCCAAGCTGAATTTACTCAAAGTAGATCCTCCGTGCCGGTACGACGGATGTAAATGGAAACCAAAACCACAATCGCAGCCATCAGCATCACTGAGAGAGCAGATGCGCTCGGATAATCCTGAATTCTCAAGTAGTTGGATTCAATCACATTGCCAAGCATCGCCGTATTGGGACTTCCCAGAAAGGACCTGCTGGCCGTGACGTAATCGCCGGCAATAGGGATAAAAGTAAGAAGAGTTCCAGAGGTGATTCCAGGAAGCGAAAGTGGGAATGTGACCTTCCAGAAAGTACTGGTTGGCTTGGCGTAAAGATCGCTTCCAGCTTCAAGAAGTGAGGTGTCTAGACGCTCGAGGTTGGTATACAGAGGCAAAGTCATAAACGGTATGAAGTTGTAGGTGAGACCGAAAATCACAACGATTGGCGTTCCCAGTAGGTATTGATCCTGAGCGAGGATAGCTGAGTCTCGAAGTAGGTTTGAGATCCAAGAGTCCTGTCCAAAAAGTTCTTTCCAGGCAAAAGTTCGAAGCAAGAAGCTGATGAAAAATGGTGCGATTACCAGAGTGAGCATCAAGCCCTGAAGAACCGGATGTTTCCTAGCTCTTACTCCAATGAAGTAGGCGATGGGATAGCTAAAAGCTAGTGCTAGCAAAGTGGCGATAGTCGCATAAACAAATGAGCGAACAATTTGTTCCATGTATTCATTTACCACAAATCCGTAATTGCCAAACTCAAGCCCTGGCTGATACTGGCCAATGCCTCCACCCAACACCGGAGCCTGAAGAGATGTGGTTATTAGGGACGCAAAAGGAGTGATGAAGAACAGGCCTAAATAAATCATTCCTGGAAGTAGCAGGAGCAAAACAATTCTTGATTTTTTTGGCTGGCCGGCTGCTGAGCGAGGAGCCCTGGTAGCTACCTGTGCCATTAGCTACTTACCCTCGCCGTTTTCGGCAGGCAAGTCAGACAAGCCAAAGCTGTGCTCGACTTTCCAGCTGACCCAAACTTTTGCTCCAAGCTCGGTCACTGGTGACTTTCCAACATTTTGAGCGAAGACAGTTACTTTGCCGATTTGTGGAATCTCAATTAGATATTGGTTGCTAACGCCAGTGAAACGAATGTCAATAATCTCACCAGGTCCAATGATGTTTAGCCCGGCAGCAGAAGTTGGAGCCTGATCCTCGTGGAAGGTGGCCTTCTCGGGGCGAACGCCGATGGCAATTTTTCCGGTTGTCTTTTCTGCTCGCTTTGTTGGCACGGTGATTTTATTACCAGCAACGTTGATGCTCACAGAGTCGGAATTTGACTCAGCAACATCTCCCACAAACAGGTTTGACTGACCTAAGAATTTGGAAACAAAGATGGTCTTGGGTCTTTCGTAGAGCGTCTCAGGTGCACCCATCTGCTCAATGCGACCCTTGTTCATAACGGCTACGGTGTCAGCCATGTCCATGGCTTCTTCCTGGTCGTGAGTTACATGCAAGAAGGTCAAACCGACCTCCATTTGAATCGCCTTTAGTTCAACCTGCATCTGACGGCGTAGCTTCAAATCCAATGCACCCAGCGGCTCATCAAGAAGCAAAAGCGATGGTCGGTTCACAAGGGCGCGAGCCAAAGCAACGCGCTGTTGCTGTCCTCCGGATAGTTGAGCGGGGCGGCGCTGGGCCAAATGTTCTAGCTCAACTAATTTGAGAGCCTCCAGAGCCTTGGGCATTGGGTCGGAAACCTTGCGCTGCTTGATACCAAAGGCAACGTTGTCCAAAACAGACATGTGAGGAAATAGAGCGTAGTTCTGGAAAACGGTGTTTACTGGTCGCTCGTGGGGCTTGTCGGTTGTTACATCTTTGTTTCCAATAAGAATCTTGCCCTTGGTTGGAGAGTCGAGACCCGCCACAAGTCGAAGAGTTGTTGTCTTTCCACAACCCGAAGGCCCCAACAGAGCAAAAAACTCGCCGGCTGGGATCTTCAGGTCAAGATTTTCGATGGCAACAAAGCCAGGAAACTCTTTCCTAATTCCTACTAGTTCGAGATCTGCTCCTCGAGCTACAAACTCAGTTGCCACCTAGGCGCCCAGAAGGATGCG
Source organism: Actinomycetota bacterium (assembly GCA_009703455.1). Taxonomy (GTDB): domain Bacteria; phylum Actinomycetota; class Actinomycetes; order Actinomycetales; family Microbacteriaceae; genus Rhodoluna. Next base: position 50,726 of record WLGB01000004.1, on the reverse strand, counting down.
CTGCCAGGCGGTTGAGAAGGTCTGCTCTTCTTGGCTGTTCAACGCGCGGAACGCGTGAGTTCTTGTAAGGAAGTCCGCACTTGGGAAAATCAAGTTGTTCTCGGCAAGAGCTGGATCAAGCTTGACTGCCTCTTCGTATGCTCCCGCAACTGGGGTGATGTAGTTAACCCATTTTGCCAGCTCTGCAGCATTTACTGGATCGTAATAGTAGTTAATTAGCTGCTCTACGTTCTTCTTGTGAGTTGCACCAATTGGGACAGTAAATACGTCAGATGATATTGTTCCGCCAGATTCTGGAAGGAAGAAGCCAAACATATCCTTGGTTCGCTTCGAGAAGTTCATCTGTACAACGTCTCCGGACCATACGATTCCAGCAACGTAGTCTCCATTCCTGAAGCCCTTGGTGTACTCGTTGCCTTCAATGTTGCGGATTTTGCCGTCGGCATACAGGCCTTCGACTCTGTCGATGATATTCATGTAGGCGTCTTCATTGAAAGATGATTCGCTAGAGATGTCGATTCCTTCAGAAAGTGCTATCACGCCGACGGTGTCGCGCATTTCAGAAAGCACAACCACTCGTCCGTTCAGCTCATCAGCCCACAGGTCCTCAACAGTCTCAGGGGAATCTTTACCGGTTAGCTCTTTATACAGCTGCTTGTTGTAAGCGATACCGCCAAGGATTCCTTGGTAAGGCATTGTAAAGTCGCGATTCGGGTCATAAGAGGCACCTAGGTAGGCAGGAGCAAGGTTTGCCTTGTTTGGAATGTTTGCTGCGTCTAGCTTCTGCGCATAGCCGTTTGAAACATACCGTGCTGCCATCCACTCAGTTGGGCAGATAACATCAACGCCGATGTCCTGGCCTAGTGCTAGCTGGTCCTTCACGATTGCAAAATACTCGTCGTTGTCTAGGTAAGTCTCAAGGTACTCAACCTTGATTCCACTTTGGACTTCAAATCTTTCAAGAGTTGGACGTGAGGTCTCATCGTCGGAAAGATCCATGTACTCGGTCCAGTTGTCCCAAGTCAAAACCTTCTCGGTGTCTGAAACATCAACCGCGGCGGTTGGGGCTTCGCTGGCAGTTCCACCAGGCTCACTTGCAGGAGCACAAGCTGCTAGACCTAGAGCGGTCACGGTGCCCGCGGCACCGGCAAGAGCAGTTCGTCTAGTTAGCTGTTGGCGTCTGGCCATTTTGACCAATTCAGCCATCATTGGGTCTTTTGGAAGTGAGTTTGGGTCCTTCATTATTCACTACTCCTATTTTCATCGCGGGAAACAAGGTAGGAGTCCCAAGCACTTGGGTCTCTTATGGATTTATCCTGCCACAAAAAATTAGGGTCCTAGGCCAAATAACTTGTATTTTGGCGACGCGTGCCAAAGCCAAGTTCCTAGCAGTTTTTGGGTCAGGCCACGGCCTCTCCAAGGCGACCATGGAGAAGGTATTCTGATGGGGAGGCCAATTGGCCCCTTTAACTCGCAACAGGAGCCCCCATGAAGATCTCAATTCCTAAAGAGGTCAAGAACAACGAATTTCGAGTTGCGATAACTCCCTCTGGAGTCCACGAGCTTGTTGTTTCCGGGCACGAGGTTTTCGTTGAGGCGGGCGCGGGCACAGGATCCGCAATTTCCGACCAGGAGTACAAAGACGCTGGGGCAACCATTACTAAAGATGCCTCCGCAACTTGGGCTGCTGGAGATCTAGTCCTGAAAGTGAAAGAGCCTGTCGAATCTGAGTACCGTCACCTGCGTGAGGGGCTGACTCTTTTTACCTTCCTTCACCTAGCTGCCGACCCACAACTAACTAAAGAACTTGCTGCCAAAAAAGTTACAGCCATCGCCTACGAGACTGTGCAGTTGCCCTCTAGGCAGCTGCCTCTTCTTGCTCCAATGTCTGAGGTTGCAGGACGCCTAGCTCCCCTGGTGGGAGCTAATACCCTGCTTCGCCAAAATGGCGGCAACGGAATCTTGCTTGGTGGAGTTCCTGGAACTAGACCTGCTCGTGTTGCAGTTCTTGGCGGAGGGGTTGCTGGTACTAGTGCAATTGCGGTGGCGATTGGAATGGGTGCTGAGGTAACTGTTTTAGACAATAACCTAAACAGACTGCGCGAACTAGACGCTTTGTATGCCGGCAGGCTTAGGACTATCGCAAGCAACAGCTTTGAAATCGAGCGCGCGGTAAAAGATGCCGATCTTGTTATTGGGTCAGTTCTCATCCCAGGAGCCAAAGCTCCAAAGCTTGTAACAAACCAACTTGTCAAGACGATGAAGCCTGGCTCAGTGCTAGTTGATATTGCCATTGACCAAGGCGGCTGCTTCGAAGACTCGAAGCCAACTACCCACGCCGACCCTACTTTTAGAGTTCATGACACGGTTTTCTACTGTGTGGCCAACATGCCTGGAGCCGTCCCTCACACTTCTACCTACGCACTGACCAACGCAACCCTTCCATACGTGAAAGCAATTGCGAATCTGGGTTGGAAACAGGCTCTGCAGGCAGACCCAGCTCTGGCTCTGGGCTTGAATACATTTGGCGGAGCAGTTGTGAACGAGCCGGTCGCATTTGCTCACCAGATGGGATCGATGCCACTGGCTTCGGTCTTGGCGTAAACCCGAGCGGGAAATAAAAGCATTCTGCTGACTTATTGGCGGTGACTAGAATTGCCGCTGCCCATCCTTCGAGTTGTGGCGAGCCTGCCTTTTGAGAGCTAATCCCAAGTTGTACCAAATCAATCGGGTCTGAACTATTCATTGCTACTTTGGCACGCATGTTTGTGAGCATTGAGCGCGGTATGCCAGTCAAGCTTTGAGTCGCCGCAATCAAATGAACCCCCAAAGATCTCCCGCGCGCGCAGACATCCTCGATACACGAAGTGGCCTTAGTGCCCGTTGCTAGGGCGGCGGCAAATTCATCAATTACTACAACTAATTGTTTCAGCTGTTCCCCGCCAGAGTTGAACTGTTGGATATCTTGGACACCTTTTTGGGCAAATAGAGCTTCTCGGCGAGCAAGCTCAGCCGATACTAAATCCCAAAGTTTTTGTTGCATTGGCAAATTTAAGTCTGTTGCCAGTCCAATTGACTCAGCTGCAAATCTTTCCAAAGTTGCACCACCCTTGAAATCAAACAACACCAATTCACACCGCTTCTGTTCAATCATTGAAGACAGCATCAGCTTCAACAGCTCAGACTTACCAGAACCGGTAGGTCCGACGATGATTAAGTGTGGCCCGTCTTTGGCTAGGTCGATAACTACTTCTTTTGAGGAAGTGGCCCCTAGCCACAATTGAAGTGCTGTGCCTGAATCTTGAAAGAATCCCTGTTCGGATTTGGTTACTAGCAACTGGTCCAAAAAACCCGGGGCAGCCTTGGTTCGAAAGTGCTCTTCTATAATTTCGTGCCACTGCTTTTTCCAAAGCCACTCAAATCTAGGAAGCACTCGATTGGCTATAGCTACTTGACCCGGTGAAATGTGGACAGTTGCTCCTTTTTCAAAGGCTGGGTACCGATTTTTATAAATCTGCACACTAACCAGCGCTGAGACCGTAATCAAGCTAACTAAGCCAACCTGCCAGTAACCACTAGAAAAACCAACTGCGAGGCCAATGAACAGCGAGGGAAGATACCAAATGAATTGCACAAAACTAAACCTGCCTGAAATTCAGGCAGGTTTAGAGGTTCTTTTGATAGCTGTGGATTAGTCCCCGATGTAGCTCATGACGTGCTTGATGCGGGTGTAGTCCTCAAAGCCATACATCGATAGGTCCTTGCCGTATCCGGAGTGACGGAAACCGCCGTGCGGCATCTCGGCTGCTAGCGGGATGTGGGTGTTGATCCAGACACAACCAAAGTTCAGGCCCTTGCTAAAGCGCATGGCGGTGGTGTGGTCCTTGGTCCAGACACTGGAGGCAAGACCGTACTTGACATCATTGGCATTTCGCATAGCTTCGTCGGCGTCCTTGAACTTCTGAACGGTGATTACCGGACCAAATATCTCATTTTGGATGTGCTCGTCGTTTTGCTTCAGGCCCGACAAAACAGTCGCCTCCAAGAAGTATCCTTCGGTTCCGACTTGTGATCCACCAGTTTCTAGCTTGGCATGGCCCGGCAGACGATCAATGAAGCCCTTGACTCGCTCCAGCTGAGATGCGTTGTTTACTGGGCCAAACAAAATGTCATCTCGGCTTGGGTTTCCAGTGATGGCATTGGCTTTTACCTCGGCCACCAAAATCTTCAGAAACTCGTCATGGACGCTTTCTTGAACTAGAACTCTCGTTGCTGCGGTGCAATCTTGACCGGCGTTGAAGTATCCAGCAACGACAATCTGTGCGGCTGCCTTCTGAAGATCAGCATCTGCAAAGACGATTACCGGTGCCTTACCGCCAAGTTCGAGATGAACCTTCTTCACATCAGCGGCTGCTGACTTGGCAACTTCCATACCGGCACGCACTGAACCGGTGATCGAAACCATTTGAGGAATTTCGTGCTCGATGAGAGCGCGACCAGTGTCGCGGTTTCCGGTCACGACGTTGAACACTCCAGGAGGTAAATGCTCAGCTGCAATTTCAGCCAGCAAAAGTGTCGATGCTGGAGTGGTGTCGGAAGGCTTAAGAACGATTGTGTTTCCAGCAGCGATTGCTGGAGCAAACTTCCACACAGCCATATTCAGCGGATAGTTCCAAGGGGTTACTTGACCGATAACTCCAATTGGCTCACGGCGAATTGACGACGTGTGATCTCTGGCGTACTCAGCTGTTGCGCGTCCCTCGAGGTTCCTGGCGGCGCCAGCAAAGAATCTAATCTGATCGACACTTGGATCCATCTCATACTCAACCAGTGTTGGTCTTGGCTTTCCGGTGTTTTCGGATTCAACATCGGCAGCTTCTTCGGCGCGAGCAGCCAGCGAGTCGGCAATTCTAAATAGCGCTAGCTGGCGCTCGGAAGGAGTGAAGTTGCTCCAGACATCGAAGGCTTTTTCGGCGGCTTTGTAAGCTCTGTCAACGTCTGCCTCGGAAGAAATTGCGGCAGTTGCGTAGGTCTTACCATTTGCTGGGTTTATGACATCGGACCGCTCTGATCCACTGGCGTCAACGTACTCACCGTCGATGAAGTTTTTTAGTTCCCGAACTGCCATTTGCATGCTCCTTCTAGTTCTTTGGCCAACAGCGCTGTTGGATACCGCTACGGAAGATTCTAATCCCCAAAAATCGCCCCGAATCGTCCTTCTGGGTGCTAATTCAGAGGGAAAACCTGGCCAGTGCTTCGGATTCGTTTGCCAAAAGCCCTAAGCGCTGGCAATATCCATGTATGTCAAGAACTGGAAGAACTATGGTCTCGGGTCTTGACGACGTTTCTAAGCTAATCGTGAACCAGCTCCAGCAAGATGGACGAAAATCCTACGCTGAAATTGGCAAGGCTGTTGGCCTGAGCGAGGCCGCGGTAAGGCAGCGAGTGCAAAAACTCACCGAAAAAGGTGTAATGCAGATTGTTGCCGTTACCGACCCCATGCAACTTGGCTTTTATACCCAGGCCATGGTTGGTATCCGCTGTAGTGGCGACACCACCGTGCTAGCAGACGCACTAACCAATCTTCCGGAGGTGGACTATGTGGTCATTACCGCGGGCAGTTTTGACGTCCTGGCAGAGGTGGTTTGTGAGAACGACGACTCACTAATCAATTTGCTTAACAACAAGATTCGCAAGCTTCCAGGTGTCACAATGACTGAAACGTTTGTTTATCTCAAACTACAAAAGCAGTTCTACAACTGGGGCACAAGGTAGTCCCCCTAAAGAAAATGGATGAATAGAAAAATGGCAGCAACCGAAGGCAGAGCTAAAAAACTAGTTGCGGGAATCAAGTCCCTTATCAAATCGACTTCCAAAATGGTCAAACCGGAAAGTAAGAACTCGCTTCCCCTGGTGGCGGCGCGAAAGGCCGGGACTGCGATCACCCCAGCCATGCTTCAAAAATCAGCAAAGGCGCATCTTTGGATGCACTTTACTCGCCACAGCACCTTTGACACCAAAGAGATGCCAATCATTGCTCGTGCCGAAGGTCATCACATCTTTGATGTGAACGGTAATAAGTACTTTGATGGCCTATCGGGTCTGTTCTCAGTAAACGCAGGTCACGGCAGAAAGCGTTACGCCGATGCAGCCTCAAAACAAATGCAGGAGCTGGACTTTTTCCCACTGTGGTCATTCGCGCACCCTAGAGCAATTGAACTAGCCGAAAGACTACTTTCCTATGCGCCAGAGAACATGAACCGAGTCTTTTTCACCACCGGAGGTGGTGAAGCGGTTGAGACCGCTTGGAAGATTGCCAAGCAGTATTTCAAGATGACCGGAAAACCAACCAAACACAAGGTTATTTCTCGTCACGTGGCCTATCACGGCACCAGCCAGGGAGCTCTTTCAATTACTGGAATTCCTGCGATGAAGAAAATGTTTGAGCCACTAGTTCCCTCCACTTTCCGCATTCCAAACACCAACTGGTATCGCGCGCCTAGCCAATTCAAGACCGAGGAAGAATTTGCACTTTGGGCTGCTAACCGCGCCGAGGAAATGATTTTGTTCGAAGACCCAGACACAGTGGCAGCTATCTACGCCGAGCCGATTCAAAACTCAGGTGGTTGTTTCACCGCTCCCCCGATCTATTGGCAAAGACTTCGTGAAATTTGCGATAAGTACGACGTACTGCTGGTTGCAGATGAAACCATAACTGGCTACGGACGAGCTGGAACGATGTTCGCCTGCGAGAAATACGGCATCGTGCCAGACATGATGGTTACCGCAAAGGGCATTACCTCTTCTTACCAGCCGCTCGGAGCACTTCTAATTACCGAGCGCCTTTTCGAACCCTTCAAAACTGGCACCAATATCTTGGCCCACGGGTATACCTTTGCGGCTCACCCGGTTGCCTGTGCAGTAGCGCTTGAGAACCTAGATGTTTTTGATGAGGAAGACTTGGTTGGCAACGTGGAACGTAACTCAGCCAAGTTCCGGAAGACTCTTGAGAAACTTTACGACCTTCCAATCGTTGGAAACATTCGCGGAGACGGCTACTTCTTTGCAATTGAACTTGTGAAGGATAAGGCCACCAAGCAGACCTTCAGCCCAGCCGAAGCCGAGAAACTCCTTCGTGGATACTTGGCAAGCAAGATGCTTCAAGAAGGCCTATATGCCCGCGCTGACGACCGCGGAAACCCCGTAATCCAGTTAGCTCCCCCGCTAACAATTGGACAAAAGGAGTTCGACGAGCTCGAGCAGATGCTTCGTCGAGTGCTGACCCCAGCAATGAGCAAAATCTAGCCCAGCTTTGAACAAAACCCCCAGGTCTTCGGCCTGGGGGTTTTCCACATTTTTCTCGTAGGTTCAAACTCCAACAAAAATGTAAGACAATAAATCCCATGAAGCTAAGCCCAACAGCAGTTTTGACAATCGACTCGCCGATTGGACCAATCACTCTGATTGCTAGGGGTGAAAAACTCATCGGTGTTGAACTTGGTAAGAAAGCCAAGACTGAAGGCACCTCACAGGTTTTTGCTCTCGCAAAGAAACAATTTGATGACTACTTTGCCGGAAAACTTGTCAGATTCAACCTTCCGATTGAGGTGTCAGGAACCGAGTTTCAAAAGTCAGTGTGGCGGGAAATAGCAAAACTTGGAGTTGGTAAAACCCTTAGCTATGGAGAAATTGCAGCCAAGATCGGAAAACCCCTGGCCTCTCGTGCGGTTGGGGCAGCCGTTGGTTCTAATCCCACGCCTCTGATTGTTGGGTGCCATCGAGTTCTTGGGTCAACAGGGAGAATTACCGGTTTCACCGGAGGCAAGGGAATAAAAACTAAGGCCTGGCTCTTAAATCATGAGCAAATAGAGTTCCTGCCATGAATGACTTGAGTTCAAACTCGGCAGGACGGTTAAAGTTGCGATTCGAGGCCAAATCAAGCTCAACACAATCTTGATAACAGCTGGGGTTTCCGCGTAGGTCATTGACACGATTAGACTTTATTAAGTGAGCCCAGAAGAATTTACCGCCCTTTATAGAGGCTTTCTTCCCCAAATTTCTAAATACCTGGTTCGACGTTGCGACAAATCTGATGTTGAGGAATTAGCAGCAAGAGTTTTCGAGATTGCTTGGAAGAAGAGAACCCAGGCCCCAGCTGGGTTTGAATTGCCCTGGCTGTACCGAATCGCAGGCTTTGTGCTGGCAAACCACCGTAGGTTGATTCAAAGTGAGCAAAATTTTCTGGCAAGGCTCAAACCCCTTGATTTCGCGCCTTCCCCGGAGGACATTGCCCTTGCTGACGTTGGACTTTCTGCTGCCTGGAAAAAGCTCAGCCCTTTTGAACGCGAGGCCATCTCACTTTCGGCATTTGAAGGACTGAGCAATCAAGACGCCGCGAAAGTGCTCGAGATTAGCCCGAACGCCTTCGCGCAGCGGCTAGCCAAAGCCCGTACAAAACTGAAAGATCTTTTATCGATGTTTTAGACACATTCAGGCGAGTCTAGACATAAACCATATATGACCAATAAAGATGAATTTGACCAGCGGCTAGCTAAGGCCGACCCTACCGAGAAGAAAGTGGCCCCAACCCTTTCTGATCAGTTGCTAACAAAAGCAGCTTCCGGCGACAGCCGGCTTTCGCTTCGCTCTAGATTCGAGCTGGCGAGCCAGAACCTTAGGAGACTGACTGTAGGGTCACTGGTTTCTGGTTCCGCTGCCGTGGTAGTTCTTGCCTTGGTGGTGACTGCCCAACCCCAACCGCTGATACAGCTTTCCGGGATGCAAGGTGCCAGAAACAGTGAGTCCGCCGCTGCTCAAATGGATGGCGGCGCAGACAAGATGTATATGCCATTTTTCAACTTTGAATACTTAGCTGGCCCAAATCTTTCGAGTGAGACTGGGTCAGGGCAAGTTTATAAACTGGTGCGCCAATCAAGCGCCGAAGAAGTGCTAGCCAATGTGGCTTCCGTATTCGACGTATCTGGAAGCATAAACAAGTATCCAGATTTTAATGAAACTAATCCCGGATATTTCTTTGGACAGTCAAAAGATCCTTGGGGCTATGACGGACAGAATCCGGTCATTTCTTTATGGTGGTCAGGGACGGCATCTTGGAATTACTCAAACCCAATTGCCTACCCAGCTAGCGAATGTGAGCAAACCGACGAAGCGGGTAACTGCAGCAGCTGGACAGAATACAAGCCCACCCCTGAGCTCCTACCCACTCGTGAAGAAGCCGTAGCCAAAGCTCTCGAGGTCTTCAATGCCACAGGCCTAAGCGTCACTGAAGGTGATCTTCGTGTCGACATCTCCGAGTGGGGGGTTAATGTCTCTGCCGCTCTAAATGTTGACGGATCGCCAACCAATATCGAGTGGTACCTAGGTTGGTCATCAACCGGAGTCATTAGCTATGCCGGTGGTCACTCAGTCGTGCCTGAGGCTATGGGTACCTTCGACACTATTTCAGCGCTCGATTCTGTTGCCCGCCTGGCCGACTGGCGTTGGAGTGGCTCCCCTTCATCAATCTTCTACGAGAAGTTTCAGCCAAGCTACGCATCAATCGAACCCGCTCCGTTTATTCGGGGCGACGATTCAGCAGTTTCCGAGTCGCCTTCAGATGGCGGGGAAGCCTCCTCAGACGTAGTTGAGCCGACGCCCATAACCATTGATGAGCCGATTCCAGGGGATCAGCCTGAACCGGAGACGAGAGTATTGACGATTATGGAAGCCGAAAGTGCATTGCTTAGCGTCTGGGATGCCAACGGCGAAGTCTGGCTAGTTCCGGGGTTCATCTTGGTTAACGATCAGGGTTGGTTCGGCGCCGTGATATCCCTTATCGAAGGAGTTCTAGAGCTACCTAAGGAAACAGAGATTGACATCGTTCCGATGCCGGCTGAAGACTCAGACTTGAGTAATAAGTAGCAAGGTCTTTCCTTTAATCTCTAACTTTAAACCAGCGAGCTTGGCGACTTTTTTTAGGTCACCAAGCTCGATTGGTTTTGGGGCAATCGTTAGTGCGGCGCGAATAAAGTTTCCCTTGGATTGCTTGTTGAAATGATTCAGAGCCTTACGAATCCCTCCGGACCCTTCAGAAACTATTGCCACCTCATAGGATTCAATCCAACTTGGAATTGGAGCTAACAGAGAATAGGACTTTGAGCGCAAGTCAACAATTAGTTCGCCACGAAAATGTTCCCAAACTCCTTCGTGTGCGCTTGCCCAAATTGACCGAAGATTCATGCCAGGAAGTTTGGCGCCTGCAGAAAGTCGGTAGTTAGGAATCTCATCCAAGGCCGAAATTAGTCCAAACAGTGATGACTGAATAAACACCGATTCTTTGGCACGCGCAAGCTGTTGCTTAGTTAAGTCACCTAATTTCAGTGCATCAAACAGGACTCCGGTGTAGCGATCGATTGCCGGCATAGTCTTAGGTTCAGCAAGCTCAAGGTTCACCTGCAGCTCACCAAGTTTGTTTGGCCCAAGCTTTAGTGCCATCAAGGCCTGCTTAGGCTTGTTCGATAGTGAAATAGTTTTGCGAACCAACATGGATCGAACCGAGTCGAGCTCAGGAAACGAGACCTGAATCGGCAAGCCACTACCACCAGGTTGTTTTGATTCCGAAGGTGGTAAGAGAAAAATCACTAATCCACCACTTGGCTAGAAGGACTAACCCCTACGCCAAAGAGGCATTGCGGGCCACAACAGTGACAACATCGTGTTCGACGCTTAGAAAGCCATCCTCGGCGCTGAAGGTCTTGATCTCACCCTCAGGCAATGTGACACGAACTTCACCACTTGCAAGAATTGCGAGCATCGGCTCGTGTCCTGGAAGCAGACCAATCTCGCCCTCGACAGTCTTGGCGACTACCATTTTTGCGGCACCTGACCAAACCGACGAGTCGGCAGAGACTAGTTCTACTTTTAGCGTCTTCTCGGACAAAGTTAGTTACCGGATTCCTTCTGAATCTTTTCCCATTGACGCTGAACATCCTCAAGTCCACCGACGTTGAAGAAGGCCTGCTCGGCAACGTTATCGAAGTCACCAGCAGCAATCTTCGAGAAGCCCTCGATGGTTTCTTTCAGGGGCACGGTAGATCCTGGAACACCTGTGAACTTGGTAGCCATATAAGTATTCTGAGATAGGAACTGCTGAATACGGCGGGCTCTAGATACTGTGACCTTGTCCTCTTCAGATAGCTCCTCAACACCCAAGATGGCGATAATTTCTTGCAATTCCTTGTTCTTCTGAAGAATCTGCTTCACGCGGACCGCAGTCTCGTAGTGATCCTTCGAGATGTAGCGAGGGTCCAAGATTCTGGAAGTTGACGCAAGTGGGTCCACAGCCGGGTATAGACCCTTGGAGGCAATCTCACGGCTTAGCTCAGTTGTTGCATCAAGGTGGGCGAACGTGGTTGCCGGGGCTGGGTCGGTGTAGTCATCGGCAGGAACATAGATTGCCTGAAGTGAGGTAATCGAGTGTCCACGAGTTGAAGTAATTCTCTCCTGCAAAAGACCCATCTCGTCAGCTAGGTTTGGCTGATAACCCACAGCGGATGGCATACGGCCTAGCAAGGTCGACACCTCAGAACCTGCCTGAGTGAAACGGAAGATGTTGTCAATAAACAGCAAGACGTCTTGCTTTTGAACGTCGCGGAAATACTCCGCCATTGTTAGAGCAGAAAGTGCCACGCGAAGACGCGTGCCTGGTGGCTCGTCCATCTGGCCGAACACGAGAGCTGTCTTGTCGATAACGCCGGACTCAGTCATCTCGTCGATGAGGTCGTTACCTTCTCGGGTACGCTCTCCAACGCCTGCAAACACCGAAACACCATCATGGTCTTCAGCAACGCGGTAAATCATTTCCTGGATCAAAACTGTCTTACCAACACCGGCGCCACCGAAAAGGCCAATCTTTCCACCAAGCACGTATGGGGTTAGAAGGTCAATTACCTTGATACCGGTTTCGAACATCTGAGTCTTGGACTCAAGCTGGTCGAAAGCAGGTGGGTTGCGGTGAATCGGCCAGCGCTCAGTGATCTCAATTTTTTCACCAGGCTTGGCGTTTAGAATCTCGCCGGTCACGTTGAACACGTGACCCTTTGTCACATCACCTACTGGAACCGAAATCGGGGCACCGGTGTCTGAAACACTTGAGCCACGGACTAAACCATCGGTGGGCTTCAAAGCGATGGCACGAACTAAGTCATCACCGAGGTGCTGAGCAACCTCAAGGGTCAGGGTAATCTTTTCCCCCAAAAGGTCGATGTCGGTGGTTAGGGCGTTGTAGATCTCAGGGATGGCATCGTGCGGGAACTCAATGTCAACAACTGGACCGTTAACGCGTGCGATACGCCCGGTACCTGCCTGTGGGGTGGTCTTTTTCTCGGCCATGTTCTTATCTTTCTCTTAGTCCTCGTCGCCGGAGGTGGCTAGTGCATCCGCACCACCGACGATTTCGGAAATCTGTTGGGTAATTTCTGACTGACGTGCCTGGTTGCTCAATCTGGTGTAGTTCAAAATCAACTTCTGAGCGTTATCTGTAGCGCTCTTCATCGCCTTCTGGCGGGCTGCGTGCTCCGAAGCAGAAGACTGGAGCATCGCGTTGAAGATTCGGCTCTCGATGTAAACCGGAAGCAGGGCATCCAAAACCTTTGTGACATCTGGCTCAAATTCGTAGAGCGGGAATACTTCACTTTTACTCGGAGCCTCGACACCCTCAACAATTTCCAAAGGCAGTAGTCGAACCACTTCAGGAACCTGCGAGATCATCGAAACGAAGCGGTTATAGACCAAATGGATTTCATCCACTCCGCCTCCACTGGCGTCAGTATTGAAATCAGCTACCACTGCATCGGCAATTGCCTTTGCGGTGTCGAATTCTGGAAGATCAGTTCCCCCAATCCACTGCTGGCGTGAATCGCGTCGGCGGAAATTGAAGTATCCAACTGCCTTGCGGCCCACCAGGTAGTAAACGACGTCTTTCCCCTGGGATTTAAGCAGAGTTGTAAGTTGCTCAACTTCCTTCAGAACGTTTGAAGAGAAGGCTCCAGCCAAACCTCGGTCCGATGTGAAGATTACAATTGCCGCGCGCTCGATAGTCTCGGGCTCGGTTGTCAGCGGGTGATCGATGTTCGAGTAAGTTGCAACTGCGGATACCGCACGTGTCACAGCTTTGGAATAAGGAGTCGAGGCGGCAACGCGCTGCTGCGCCTTGTAAATGCGAGAAGCTGAAATCAACTCCATGGCGCGAGTTATTTTCTTGGTGGTCTGTGCCGACTTGATTTTCTGTCGGTAGACCCTTAGCTGTGCTCCCATTTTGCTCCTTCCTTGACTCTTAGCGATCGGCTTTGGCGCTTAGCGCTTCTGCTTTACGATCTTTTCCTGGTTTACATCTTCCTCTTCCATCGCGGCAACGCTTTCGTTGCCGACAGAAGCTAGAGGAACACCCTGACCGGTTTGGAAGCCCTTTTTGAACTTCTCTATGGCTCCTTCAAGCTCGCGGACGGTGTCATCTTCGAGGTTGTTGGTTTCACGGATGGTCTCAAGTGCCTTGCTGTTTCGCTTTAGGTAGTCCAAGAACTCAGACTCGAAACGAAGAATGTCCTCAACTGGGACCTCGTCTAGCTTTCCAGAGGTACCAGCCCAGATTGAAACAGTCTGGTCCTCAACTGGGTAAGGCGAGTACTGAGGCTGCTTTAGAAGTTCCATCAGTCGTGCTCCACGAGCTAGCTGCTGGCGCGATGCGGCATCAAGGTCTGATGCAAACATGGCAAATGCCTCTAGCGAGCGGTACTGAGCAAGCTCTAGCTTCAGAGTTCCAGAAACCTTCTTGATTCCCTTGACCTGAGCAGCTCCACCAACACGAGAGACCGAGATTCCTACGTCAATTGCTGGACGCTGGTTCGAGTTGAATAGGTCTGACTGCAAGAAGATCTGTCCATCGGTGATTGAGATCACGTTGGTAGGGATGTATGCAGAAACGTCGTTTGCTTTGGTTTCGATGATTGGTAATCCAGTCATTGATCCGGCACCCAATTCGTCATTTAGCTTCGCACAACGCTCTAGCAAACGAGAGTGCAGGTAGAAGACGTCTCCAGGGTAAGCCTCGCGGCCAGGCGGGCGACGAAGAAGAAGTGATACCGCACGGTAGGCCTCGGCTTGCTTGGAAAGGTCATCAAAGATGATTAGGACGTGCTTGCCACCATACATCCAGTGTTGACCAATTGCGCTACCGGTGTAAGGAGCAAGGTACTTGAAACCAGCTGGGTCTGATGCAGGAGAGGCAACGATTGTTGTGTACTCCATCGCACCGGCTTCTTCCAAAGCGGCCTTTACGCCAGCGATGGTAGAACCTTTTTGACCGATTGCAACGTAGATGCAACGAACCTGCTGCTTGGTATCACCGGTTGCCCAGTTGGACTTCTGGTTGATGATGGTGTCGATAGCAATTGCAGTCTTGCCGGTCTGACGGTCACCGATAATTAGCTGGCGCTGCCCACGACCTACTGGAATCATGGCGTCGATGGCCTTGATGCCGGTCTGCAGTGGTTCGTGAACAGACTTTCTGGCCATAACGCCCGGTGCCTGAAGCTCTAGTGCGCGCCGGCCTTCGGCCTTGATCTCGCCTTGGCCGTCAATTGGGTTGCCCAGTGGGTCAACCACACGACCTAGGTAGCCGTCACCAACAGGAACTGAGAGAACTTCGCCGGTGCGCTGAACTTCCATGCCCTCTTCGATGCCCTCAAAGTTTCCGAGCACAACCGTACCAATTTGACGCTCGTCAAGATTTAGTGCAAGGCCCAGAGTGCCGTCAGCGAATTTCAATAGCTCGTTGGCCATCGCACTTGGAAGACCCTCTACGTGCGCGATACCGTCACCGGCGTCGATTACGTGGCCCACCTCGTTTCGAGAAGCCTTGTCTGACTCATAGGAGTTTACGAATCCCTTAAGGGCGTCGCGAATCTCATCCGGGCTGATTTTCAGATCTGCCATGTGCTTCCTCTACTTCTGGGGCGAACCCCGGTTAGACGTTGGCCTAAGCCAGCATCATCCTTGCTTGCTTGAGACGGTTAGCAACGCTTCCGTCGATAATTTCTCCAGCGACTTGTACCTTCACTCCACCGAGGATTGCTGGATCTACCTCAATGTTTAGTTTCAAAGCGTGTCCGTAGTTCTTGGACAAGGCACTCTCCAGTGCTAATTTCTGCTGATCGCTCAGCGCAGCAGCAACCGTTACGTTCGCAACTAGACGCTCCGCGTACGCTGCAAGCAACTTGCCGAACTCCTCTAGAACAACAGAAAGGCGACGTCTGGTGGAACCAACCACAGCGAATCGAATTAGCAACCCGGCTTCGGCTTCGAACTTACCTGCAAGGAGATTGTTCACCAGACCAATCTTCTGATCGCTTGAGGCCTGCCTGGAGGCAAGTGCGATCTGAAGCTGCTGATCTGAGTCGACCACCTGACGGAATTCAAATAGGTCAGCTTCTAGACCCACCAGCTTGTCGGATTTGGCGGCGATTGACGCAACTGCGTGAACTGCCAGCTGCTCAAGTGCTCGCACTAAGTCAGATCCGGCAGACCAACGAAGATCAACCAGCTTGGCAACGAAGTCAACACTCTTAGAAGATACGCTCTTGCCGAAGACAGCACCAAGTGCCGCCTTCTTCGAAGCGATCTCGGCGGAAGGGTCCGAGAGAATGTTGCGCAATTGCTTAGAGTCAGCAACGGCCGAACCAATCGCGAATAATTCCTCCGCGAATTTTAGGTCGGCGTCAATTAGCAGAGGCGTGATTAGTTCCTTCGCCGCTGCTACCGCTTGTCTAGTTGAGCTGGACATAATTCTTTAGCTGCCTGCTTTCGAAGACTCGATGTCTCTCAAGAAGTCGTCAACGACCTTTGCGGCGGTTGCGCTGTCCTTCAAGCTTTCACTAACCACCTTGGAGGCTAGATCGATTGCCATGGAACCAACTTCAGCTCTCAAAGAAATAAGTGCAGCCTGGCGCTCCGACTCAATCTGTGCTTTAGCAGTTGCGGCGATGCGGGCTGCCTCGGCCTGGGCTTGCTCTTTCAATTCGGCAAGAATTGCAGCGCCTTCGGCGCGAGCCTCTTCTCGAATTGCGCTAGCCTCGGCGCGAGTATTCTCCTGAGCTTTTGAGATCTCGTCTGTTTTAGCCGCTGCCTCAGCCTGAGCTTTTGCAGCCGCGGCAAGGCCTCCCTCGATAGCTTCAGTTCTGGCGTCCAAGGTCTTTTTGAAATTCGGAAGAACCTTGAACCAAAAGAACGTGAGCATAATCACAAATACGACCGACGACCAAAGGATGTCGTAGTCAGCCGGTAGCAGTGGGTTTTTTGCTTCACCCTCTACTGCGGCGACGATGATCCTTGAAATCATTGTTTAGTCCTGACTTGATTTAGGCGAAGATGAATGGGGTTGCTAGACCAATTAGAGCTAGCGCTTCGGTGAAGGCGATACCAAGCCACATTGTGACCTGAAGCCTTGAAGCTAGTTCCGGCTGGCGTGCGATGGATTCGATTGTCTTAGATACAACTAGACCTACACCGATTCCAGGACCGATTGCAGCTAGACCGTAGCCAACTACAGCGATGTTGCCCGATAGCTCGGCGATGTTTGTGATGTCCACTTGTTTTTTCCCTTCCGTGGTTTTTCCCTGACGGTTGTCAGTTTTCTTTAGTGCTCATCTGCCAGTGCCAACTGAATGTAAACAGTTGTTAGCAGGGTGAACACGTAAGCCTGTAGGAATGACACCAGAATCTCAAAGAGAGTGAAGGCGAATCCAAATACAAATGTTCCAATTCCGAAGAATTTGAAGAAGCCATCTGCGTAAAAGAAGAAGAACTGGGTAGCCCCGAAACAAAGCACCAGCAAGAGGTGTCCGGCCACCATATTCATGGTTAGACGAAGAGCCAAGGTCACAGGTCTCAGGATGAAGGTCGAGAGGAACTCGATTGGGGTGACCATCACATATAGGGCTGGTGGGACACCGGATGGGAACAGCGAGTGCTTGAAGAATCCAAATCCATATTTTTTCATGCCCGCGTAGATAAAGGTCACGTAGGCGGCCAAAGCTAAAACTATTGGCAAACCAATTACTGAAGATGCCGCGATGTTCAACCCTGGAATGATTCCCGTGATATTCATGCCCAGAACTGTGAAGAAGATCGTTGTTAGCAAAGGTAGGAACCGGTCCCCGTCAACTTTTCCAAGCTGACCGTGAGCAATACTGGTGCGAACGAAATTGAGGGAAATCTCCCCCATCAACTGGAACTTAGTTGGAACAAAACTCTGGTTGCGGTTAGCTTTTTCAAACTGACGGGTCCACAGATAGAACAGCACCAGCAGTAGCGAGACCACTAGAAGGCGAATCAACATGATTCTGTTCAGGGCAAATGGAGTGCCCTCAAAAGCCACGATTTCTGGGTAAAACTCCATGATGGAGGGACCCTTGTAATTGCCCGATTCGTCGGTTACCGCGGCCTTTATTAGAAGGCTCAGTGCGTTATCTAGCAGGGCGGGCTCCTGTTTCGGGGCGAGCAATCTCGCGGCGATTTACAGTGTCAATGCCCCATTCTTTGCGGCATCCCAAAAAGTGTATCAAGAAAAAACTAGCTCTCGACCACGGGGATACGGGCTGAAAGCACGGCAATGCTGTCAATTACTAGCGACCCCAAAATCGCAGCAACTAGAGTCAGAAACAGAACCGGTCCATTTACGAATTCAGCACCTTGAAGAGCCCTAGCCAAAAGAGCAAAGCCAATCAGCTTTACTAGCCAGCCGCCCATCACCACCCCAAAAAAGCCAGCCAGAGAAAGCTTTCTACCAATAAGCATGCTGATCACAGTTAGGGACCCAAACAAAAAAGCTAGAGCAGACCCAATCAAGGCGCTAACAACTCCGTTTATACCCTCAACGAAATAGCCTCCGACAGATCCAAGCGAAGCAATTAAGCCAGTTAGCAGAGCCGTTTGGCCAAGGACTTTCTTAAAAAGCTGGTCAGCCGAGGTAGCTGGTTTCATAGTGATTTTGCTCGCTTTCTTCTTCGTTCAATAACTGGCCAGACGGTGTAGGTCAACACAGGAATTCCAGCTACCGCCGCAAGCAGAAATGCCAGGTCTGCTGGAATAAACAACAGCGCTAGTGCGCTGAAAGAGATAACGGCGGTCCAAAGGTAAAACACAATCACCGAACCAATATGACTGTGACCAAAGTCCTGAAGTTTATGGTGGATGTGTTTGCGGTCTGCAGAAAATGGTGACTTTCCCGCCCGAAGCCTTCGAAGTACGGCGAGAGTCAGGTCTAGCAAAGGTAACAACAAAATAGCAAAAGGCAGAACTAGCGGCAAAAAGGCTGGGGCTAACACTGCATTGGAAACTGCGCCAGGATCTACCTGCCCAGTCACCGCCAAAGCCGAAGTTGCCATCAATAGTCCAAGAAGCATTGCGCCAGAATCTCCCATAAAAATCTTGGCTTTGTGCCAGTTCAGTGGAAGGAATCCCAGGCAGACTCCGATTACTATCGCTGAGATTAGCGAGGCTAAGTTGAAGTAGTTTGTTGGGGAAGTCTCCTGAGCCAAAAGATACGTGTAAACAAAGAACACGCTGGTTCCAATTAGAACTACTCCCGCAACTAGCCCATCTAGTCCATCAATGAAGTTCACCGCGTTCATGACCAGCACGGTGACAAAAATGGTGACCACAATCGAAACCCCATAGCTTCCAATCACAAGTCCTGCAATCGGCAGTGAAACTATCTGCACCCCCTGCCAGGCCAGGATTCCAGCTGCCATAAATTGGCCCGCCAGCTTGATTGTCCAGTCCAAATCCAGAATGTCGTCCAACACCCCGATAACTGCAATCAAGGTTGCAGCAGCAGCTATTGAGAGAATGTGGATTGGATCATCAAATACCGAGCGGAACCAACCAAGGGAAGCTGCAACCGACAGGGAGATTAAGAAACCGACCAGCATCGCTAGGCCACCAATTCGAGGTGTCGGATCGGTGTGAACGTCACGCTCTCGGATCTCGGGCATGATTGAATGCTTCCGACTTAATCGGAGAGTCAAAAAAGTTGCAGCAAAAGTCACAACGGCAGCAACCGCCATAATCAGCAAATATGCTCTCAACTTTTACGCCTTTAGGAAATCGCCGAGGACAGTAGCGAGCTTTTGCTCGCTAAGTGCTCCGCGCCTTACAATCTTGACTTTTCCAGTAGTGACAAGTTCACCCTCATCGGAGTAGGTGTCGACCAGATCAGTCATGTCGAGAATTGTTGATGCCTCACCCTTGGGACTTGCTCCCCCATCCAAGTAAACCTTCACCTTATTGCCGAGGTGCTTTTCGGCATGCTGGCAGGTTGTAGCAGCTGGCTCCCCTGTTAGGTTGGCACTTGAAACCGCTAATGGTCCGGTTTCCTGCAATAGAGCCAACGCTATTTTGTGATCTGGCATCCGAAGTGCGACCGTGCCCTTGGTTTCTCCAAGGTCCCAGGTCAACGAAGGTTGAGCTTTCAAAATCATCGTAAGAGCACCGGGCCAAAAAGTATCGGCGAGCTTGTGAGCCAACTGCGGAATTTCCTGAGCCAGTCCCTCAAGTGCTGCAGCATTTCCGATTAGTACTGGCGGGGGCGACTGCCTGTCTCTACCCTTGGCGTCTAAAAGTTTCTGAACGCCTTCGTGCGAAAAAGCATCGCAAGCCAAACCATAAACTGTGTCGGTTGGAACAACCACGAGTTCTTTCCGACCCAGCGCTGCCTTAGCCAGTCTCATACCGGTAAGTAAGTCAGTGTCGACAGAACAGTCGTAAATTCGCTCCACTCCAACACCGCCTATTGCTTCCGCCGCTAGGGCTTTCTCGCGCAAATCATCCGGACTTTGCCGGCTAGGTCCTGGCGTGATTCAACTTCTTGCCATCCCTCGGTTAATAGTAGTTCACTGATTTTGGGGCCTTGGGTGTGCGCATGCTCCAGAACTAATTGCCCGCCAGGCTTCAGCAGGTATAGCGCTCTTGTGGAAATTTGCCTTATTACGTCCAGGCCATCTTGCCCCCCGTACAGAGCAATACTCGGGTCATGCAACTGCACCTCCAAATCAATTGGGACCGCAGTATCTGGAATGTATGGAGGATTAGAAATCACCATATCTAGCCCAGCTTCGAGTTCTGGAAAGGCACCGGCTAGATTTTCGTTCCTGCAATTACTTGGGTCAAGACCATATTTCTGATAATTCCTCTTCAGAAAATCGAAAGCGACTTTGGAAAGCTCAACAGCATAAACAGTCGACCCCAAAAGTTCTGTAGTCAGTGAAATCGCAATTGCCCCGCTTCCAGAGCACAAATCAATGATTGATGGATTCTTCACAAGGCGAATTTTCTCGATGGCTAGGTCAACTAGCTGTTCAGTCTCGGGGCGGGGGACAAAAACCCCCGGGCCAACCTCAAGCTCTAAAAATCTAAAAGGGGCCACCCCGGTGATGTGCTGCAGCGGTTCACGTTTTTCGCGGCGTTCCAAAGCAGTGCGGAACTCTTCGACCAGATGATCTGGAAACATCTTTTTGCTAAACACCGACATATTAAGTTCGGATCTTTCAATCCCAAGTACAAAGCAGCCAAGCAGTTCCGCATCGGAAGCAGGGGAATTCACTCCTGCAGCAAACAGTTTCTCAGTGGCAGCCTCGAGCAATTCCGAGATCAGCACTTATTTATCTCCTAGCGCTGCCAGTCTGGCTTCTTCGTCGGTCTTTATCGCACTTTGAACAACCGGCTCCAACGCGCCGTCCATTACTTGGTCTAAGTTGTAGGACTTATATCCAGTACGGTGATCAGCAATACGGTTTTCTGGGAAGTTATAGGTCCTAATTCGCTCTGATCGGTCCACCGATCTAACCTGCGATTTTCTAGCAGCAGACTGCTCAGCATCAATTGCCTCCTGCTTCGCAGCCAAGAGTCTGGCGCGAAGTACTCGCATGGCAGCTTCTCGGTTTTGAAGCTGAGACTTCTCGTTCTGCATTGACACGACGATTCCAGTTGCAAGGTGGGTAATTCGAACAGCGGAGTCGGTTGTGTTCACTGACTGCCCACCAGGACCTGAAGAGCGAAACACATCAACGCGAATATCGTTTTGGCTGATTTCGACCTCTTCGGGTTCATCAACCTCTGGAAAGACCAATACTCCAGCGGCGGAAGTGTGAATTCGACCTTGAGTTTCGGTCACTGGCACTCTCTGAACCCGGTGAACTCCGCCTTCATACTTCAAGTGAGCCCAAACTCCCTCAGCGGGGTCATTTGAATTGCCCTTGATTGCAAGCTGAACGTCCTTGTATCCACCAAGATCAGATTCGTTCTTGTCCAGAATCTCAGTTTTCCAACCTTTTGAGTTGCAGTACTGGATATACATCCTGAGTAAATCAGCCGCGAACAAAGCTGATTCAGCCCCACCTTCGCCAGCCTTGATTTCCATAATTACATCGCGACCGTCATCTGGATCTCTTGGGATCAGCAACCGACGAAGTTTTTCATTAGCCTCAGTAAGTTTTTGCTCAACCGCTGGCAGCTCGGCTGCAAAAGCTTCGTCTTCTTTAGCCAGTTCCTTAGTGGCAGCCAAATCCTCGTTGAGCTCTACCACTTGGTGATAAGCAGAAACGATAGCGCTTACTTCTGCATATCTGCGGTTGAGTTTTTTTGCCAATGCTGGATTCTGATGCACTGCTGCATCCGATAGCTGCTCCTGAAGCTGCGCATGCTCAGCCAGCAGGGGCTGGACTGAATCAAGCATTATTCTCCGTCAGAACCAGCAGGAATAGGCATCGACTTTTGAACCTGCATCAGGAACTCAACGTTGCTTGAGGTTTCTTTCAGTCTGTTGAGAACCAGCTCAAGAGCCTGCTGCTGCTCGAGGCCGGCAAGCGCACGACGAAGCTTCCAAATAATCTTGGTCTCGTCCGGATTCATCAAAATCTCTTCGCGCCTAGTTCCAGAAGCGTTAAGGTCAACCGCTGGGAATATTCTCTTGTCAGCTAGTGAGCGTGACAGGCGAAGTTCCATGTTTCCAGTTCCCTTAAACTCTTCGAAGATTACCTCGTCCATCTTGGATCCGGTCTCAACTAGAGCAGTTGCCAAAATGGTAAGTGATCCGCCATCTTCAATGTTTCTAGCGGCACCAAAGAATCGCTTTGGTGGGTAAAGCGCTGACGAGTCAACACCACCAGAAAGAATTCGTCCCGATGCGGGAGCGCTTAAGTTGTATGCGCGTCCAAGACGAGTGATCGAGTCAAGCAAGACAACAACGTCGTGACCTAGTTCTACTAGACGCTTAGCGCGCTCAATCGCAAGCTCGGCCACGGTTGTGTGGTCTTCAGCTGGACGGTCAAATGTGGAAGCAATAACTTCTCCCTTGACCGTTCGCTGCATGTCGGTTACTTCCTCAGGACGCTCGTCAACCAAGACCACCATCAGGTGAACTTCAGGATTATTGGTTGCTATGGCATTGGCAATCGCCTGCAGAACCAGGGTTTTACCTGCCTTTGGAGGCGAGACAATTAGTCCACGCTGACCCTTACCAATTGGCGCCACCAAGTCAATAATTCGAGTGGAGAGTTTGTTAGCTTCGGTCTCAAGGCGAAGTCTGGTCTGTGGGTAAAGCGGAGTTAGCTTGCCAAACTCGACTCTCTCAGTCGAACCATCCTGGTCGAGGCCGTTTACTGAGTCAACGCGAACTAACGCATTGAACTTCTGGCGGCCCTGACCCTCACCTTCACGAGGCTGGCGAATGGCTCCGACAACTGCGTCACCTTTTCTGAGTCCATACTTTTTGACCTGACCCAGGGAAACGTAAACGTCGTTTGGACCAGGCAGGTATCCGCTGGTGCGAACGAACGCGTAGTTGTCCAGCACATCTAGAATTCCAGCAACGCTGATTAGAACGTCATCTGGGGAAATTTCCGGTTCGGCCTCGTCGCGGTCTGAACCGCTGCCCCCGCGTCGACGGTCACGGTCACGGTAGCGATTGCGGTTTCGTGAATTACGTCCGCCACCACGGCGATCCTCATCAAAGTCTCGATTTCTGCGTCGATCACCAGAGTCGGAATTTGACTCTCTAGCTGGCGCTTCGCTTGAAGCTGAGTCGCTAGCTTTTGGGTTTTCCCTGGGGGCTTTAGCTTCGCCAGATTCTGACTTGTCCTCTGCTGGCTTAGCACTTCTAGTGCGAGTCTTTTTGGTTGCGGATTCTGATGCCTCCGCCGGAGCTGCTGTTTCTGCTACAGCTCTTCTTGATTTGCGAACCGGCTTGGTGTCTTGGACTTCATCCATTTATTTGATTGCTCTTTCTTGAGTGATTCATTAATCGACTTGAGAAAATCTGATTATCGCCAACACGATTTGAATCGTGTGGTATCGCAGTTATGTTCTGCGGGGATTGCACCTAGATTTGACGCTTATTTGCCGTCTTGTTTTTGGTGTACCTCTAGCGTAGCACCTTTGTTGTCCACGGCCAAAAGCAGCGGTTGCCACTTTGGGTACTTCTTTTCCACTAAATCCTTGGCTCTCAGGCGCTGGGCGGGGTCGCTCGCTAAGACCAATACCGAAGGTCCCGCGCCTGAAACCACAGCGGCATGCCCGTTTGACCTAAGCAGTTGTATCAACTGATCGGTTTCTGGCATCGCAGCTGCACGGTAGTTTTGGTGAAGCCTGTCTTCGGTTGCTGCAAAAAGTAGCTCTGGCGACTGAACCATCGCAGCCACCAGTAAAGCTGAGCGAGAAACGTTGAAAACAGCGTCGGCGTGTGGAACAGATTCAGGTTGCATGGACCTTGCGAGTTCAGTTGACATCTTGGTGCTAGGAACCAAAACCAAAGGTGAAACCCCGCGGTGCACCGAAAGCTTTTTAGTGTGTGGGCCAATCTCGTCTTCCCAAGCAATGCTCATCCCTCCAAAAAGAGCCGGCGCTACATTGTCTGGGTGGTTTTCAAACTCGGTGGCAATATCAAGCATTACTTTGTCGCTGACTACGGCAATGCCCTCAAGTAGGCCCTTTGCGGCCATAATTCCAGAAACCACAGCAGCTCCGGATGATCCCATTCCGCGACCGTGAGGAATTCTATTTAATGCTTTGAGCGCAAGTCCTGGGGCGGGCTGCTTCAGGCGCTTGAAAGTTTCAAGAATTGCTCTGACGACTAAATGAGATTCATCTAGCGGCACTTGGCCTTCGCCTTCACCGCTTACAACCACAGAAATAGTCCCCGGCTTGGTGGCAGTGACCTCTAGATCGTCGTAGTAAGAAAGTGCAATTCCAAGAGTGTCAAATCCAGGTCCGAGGTTTGCAGAAGTTGCTGGAACTCTTACCCTTACTAAAGTGCCTTCGGCGACAGTCATTTTCTAAGCCAATCCCAATCGCTCCGCTACCTCAGCTGCGTTGGTGGATACAGCCTCTGGGGTAATCTCGTTGCCAGCTTCGTCTTTCAGTGCCCACATCGGGTCCTTCAATCCGTGACCTGTGACAGTCACAACAATTAGAGCACCAGCAAAACTTTCGCCGGTCTTAGATGCCTTGTATAAACCAGCCGCTCCGGTAGCCGAGCTTGGCTCAACAAACACTCCGAGCTCCTGGGATAAAAAGCGGTGCATCCACAAAATTTCCTTATCAGAGACGGCACCAAACTTGCCTTGGGACTTTTCTCTAGCAATTTGTGCCAGATCCCAAGAGGCTGGGTTTCCTATGCGGATTGCGGTGGCAATGGTTTCTGGGTTCTTGACCGGTGAACCCTGAACAAACGGAGCCGAGCCCTCCGCCTGGTAGCCATACATCTTTGGAAGTTTCTTGATTCGGCGGACTTTGAAATCTTCTTGGTATCCCTTGAAATAGGCTGAATAGTTTCCAGCGTTGCCCACTGGTAGAACGTGGATATCCGGACCCTGGCCTAGAGCATCGACAACCTCGAACGCTGCAGTTTTCTGACCCTCAATACGGTCGGGGTTGACAGAGTTAACTAGGTGAACCGGGTAGTTGTCAGATAAATCTCTTGCCAAAGTCAAACAGTCATCAAAGTTTCCCTGCACCTGAAGAATTTGTGCCTTGTGAGCCACCGCCTGGCTGAGTTTGCCGAGAGTAATCTTGCCCTCTGGAACTAGAACGACGGACTTGATACCGGCTGCCGCCGCGTAGGCTGCCGCTGAGGCGGATGTGTTTCCAGTCGAAGCGCAAATGACAGCTCTAGCTCCATGTCCAACTGCCTTTGATACGGCCATTGTCATACCGCGGTCTTTGAATGATCCTGTTGGGTTCATTCCTTCAAACTTTAGATAAACCCGGTCAGCCCCGACGAGCTTGGCTAGAGCAGGAGCTGGCACCAGCGGGGTGCCACCTTCTCCGAGGGTGATGATTGGAGTGCTTTTGTCAACGTCAAGACGCGAGAAGTACTCATTAATTACCCCTCGCCACTGATGAGCTTTCTTCGGTTTACCAAACACGGTAAACACTCCTTTCCAAGGAACTAAATGAAAAACTAGTGTCTTGCATCATCAAAGACCCTCTACTCGAATGAATGATGAAACTTGCTCCACCGCATCGTTTAACTTGAGAGCCTCAACCACATCAGTCAACGCTGCATCACTGGCTATGTGAGTTCCGATTGCCAAGCTTGCAGTCGCGGCATCGTGACCCAAAACGGCCTGCTCGACTGTTTCTATCGACACGTTGTGAGCGGAGAACAAGCTAGCAATTTTGGCCAGCACACCGGGCTGGTCCTTAACTTCAAGTTGAATAACGTACCTGGTCTGAACTCGACCCATGTCAAGAACTTCAAAGTTGGCGTGAATCGAATCGGCAAGCCCCGGTCCTCCGGCCACATGTCGTTTGGCAGCTGAAACAACATCTCCCAAAATCGCCGAAGCGGTTTGAGTTCCGCCAGCTCCGGATCCGTAGAACATCAAACGGCCAGCTGCTTCTGCTTCCACAAACACTGCGTTATAGGCTCCGTCAACTGATGCAAGAGGGTGGTTTCTTGGAACTAAAGCTGGGTAAACCCTAACCGAGACACCTTCTGGCCCAGCAGCATCGGCTTCAATGAATTCGCAAATTGCCAATAATTTGATGACAAATCCATCACGCTTGGCAGCTTTAATTTGCTCAGCGGTGACTGAAGTGATGCCTTCGCGATAAACCTTTTCCAGGGGAACTTCAGTGTGAAAAGCCAGCGATGCCAAAATTGCAGCTTTTTGAGCTGCGTCGAAGCCGTCAACATCCAAAGACGGATCTGCTTCCAAGTAGCCAAGTTCGGTAGCTTCCTTCATTGCTGTCTCCAATGAAACACCGCTTTTATCCATTCGATCAAGAATGTAGTTGGTCGAGCCGTTCACGATTCCCATAATGCGCTTGACTCGATCTCCCGCTAGAGATTCTCGCAATGGGCGAATGATTGGGATTGCTGCTGCAACCGAAGCCTCAAAATAAAGTTGTGCTCCCACTTGTTCGGCTGCATTGAAAAGCTCTGATCCGTGAGTTGCTAACAAAGCCTTGTTGGCAGTTATTACATCTGATCCGGAATTTAAGGCAAGAAGTATGTAATCTTTAGCAGGCTGTAGGCCCCCCATAACCTCGATTACGATGTCGGCTCCGAGAATCAGACTCTCGGCATCAGTAGTAAGTAGTTCCTTCGGGAATCCGTTGCGCTTGGTCTTTAGGTCTCGAACAGCAACGCCAACCAATTCAAGCTCGGCACCTACACGCGCAGCTAGCTCTTTTTTCTGATCCAGCAAGAGCCTGGCGACCTCGGCGCCCACCGATCCAGCGCCCAGCAGGGCAACTCGGATGGGACGATACTCACTCAAATTTGACTCCATAATGATTCAAAACTACCTTGTCTTATCTTCCAAGTAGCCAGGGTCGCGCGCAAACATGTCGGCTTCAGTTTCGGCCCTCAAAACTAGCTGTATGTTGCCGTTTTTGACGGCAACGATTGCCGGCCTGGTCACGTAGTTGTAGTTGCTGGCCAGCGAATGACAGTAGGCCCCGGTGGCAGCAACTGCGAGAAGGTCATTTGGGTTTATGTCCTCTGGAAGGTAGCAATTTCGAACCACCACGTCACCGCTTTCACAATGCTTACCAACCACTCTGCTCAAAGCAGGTTTGGCGCCAGAAACCCTTGATGCCAAAATCGGCGAGTAATCGGCGCTATACAGGCTGGGCCTAGCGTTATCGCTCATGCCGCCATCGATACTCACGTACTTTCTGACGCCGGTAACACCGTCCTCTTTGAGCTGGACATCTTTGATGGTCCCGACGTTATAAAGAGTGATTCCGGCGGGACCAGAAATTACTCGTCCTGGCTCAAAGCACAAAATCGGAACCGCAATTTCAAGTTCACCGCAGATTGTTGCGACTTCATCGGCAATACGATCAGCAAACTCAGTAATTTCTGGTGCATCGTCGCTCGAGGTGTAATTTATTCCAAACCCTCCCCCAACATTTAGCTCAGGAACAGCTCCGCCTGCAAGTAACAGTTTGTGAAGAGGTAGCAATCGGCGTATTGACTCTATGAAGCCCTCAAGTGCAAAAATTTGCGAGCCAATATGGGAGTGAAGCCCAAGAAACTTTAGGTGCGAGTGTGATCGGATTTTTTCAACTAAAACCGGCACATCCGAAATTGCGATACCAAACTTCTGATCTTCTCGAGCCGTTGCTAGGTACTCGTGGGTGTGTGCATGCACTCCGGCGTTCACTCGGATGCGAACTGGCTGAATTTTGTCTTGCGCACCGGCTACGGACGCAATTCGTTCGATTTCAATCTCGGAGTCAATAACAATCGCCCCAACATTTGCGGTCACAGCTCTGCCAATTTCGTAGAGCGACTTGTTGTTTCCGTGAAGACCAATGCGGTCGGGGCTAATTCCACCGGCAAGGGCAAGGGCAAGCTCGCCACCTGTTGAAACATCAAGATTTAGTCCAAGTTGGTCAATCCACTTCACTATCTCGGTTGTCAGAAGTGACTTACCGGCGTAGTAAGTCTTCGAGCTTGTTCCGATGCGAGAACAAGAATTCTCAAAGGCGCTTTTTACTTTTTTAGCTCTTGCAAAAAAGTCATCTTGGTCAATCACCATCAGAGGCGTTCCGAACTTAGTGGCCAGCTCGGCAACTGGAATTCCTGCAATGGAAACATCCCCTGCAGGTGTTCTTGCAAGTCCACTAGGCCACACGCCAGCATCTACCTGGTTTAGGTCCTTTGGCTCCGAAAGCCAGCTAGGTGCGAATTTGTTGTGTCCCACGATTACATCCGCTCTGGAGCTGCAACGCCAAGTAGACCAAGTCCATTCCTCAAGACAACTCCAGCCGCATCGTTCAACCAAAGCCTGGTGCAGTGAATAGCCTCAACTGGCTTATCGGCAAGGGGTATTACGCGACAGTTGTCATACCAGCGGTGATAGCTACCTGCTACCTCTTCCAAATACCTGGCGATGCGATGAGGCTCTCTGAATTCAGCAGACTGGGCAGCCAGCCTCGGAAATTCACCGAGCTTCGCGAGCAGGTCGGTCTCGGTGGCGTGGTTCAA
This sequence comes from Actinomycetota bacterium, assembly GCA_009703455.1. GTDB lineage: Bacteria > Actinomycetota > Actinomycetes > Actinomycetales > Microbacteriaceae > Rhodoluna. Next base: position 22,174 of record WLGB01000004.1, on the reverse strand, counting down.
AAGAGATGGATCAAAGATTGAATGGTCAACGCTCATGCTCTTGGCGTTTACAGCCACCTGCTGGGTGCGAGCGTGAGCGTATTGAACGTAGAAAACCGGGTTGTCATTTGTCTTTTTGGAAAGCTGCGCTAAGTCAATGTCCAGTTGCGAGTTTGAGGAGGATCTTGCGAGCGCATATCTAGCCGCGTCCACGCCTACTGCCTCAACTAGATCTTCCATTGTTACAACGGTTCCAGCGCGCTTGGACATTCTTACTGGTTCACCATCACGCAGTAAATTCACCATCTGGCCAATAAGAATTTCAAGGTTTACTCCTGGCTCGTCACCAAACGCGGCACACATCGCCATCATTCGCTGAACATAACCGTGGTGATCGGCTCCGAGCATAATCAAACAACGGTCAAAACCGCGCTCACGCTTGTCTAGGTAGTATGCCAAGTCTCCTGCGATGTAAGCAGGCTTGCCGTCGGATTTAACAATTACGCGGTCACGGTCATCACCAAACTCTGTCGAGCGAAGCCAGACGGCGCCGTCGTCGTCGAAAACATGACCCAGTTCGCGCAGCCGTTTGATGGCTCCATCAACGGCCCTTGATTCATGGAGCGAGTTTTCGTGGAAATAAACATCGAAGTCCACACCAAATTCGTGCAGTGATGCACGAATTTCTTGGAACATAAGCTCTACGCCTTCGGCCCGAAATACCTCCTGCGCATCCTCGTCGCTGAGTGTCAAGATATCCTGGCCTGCAGATTCCATCACTGCGTTGGCGATTTGCTCAATGTATTCTCCGCCATAGCCATCTTCCGGTGCTGGTAATCCCTTGGCCCTGGCCAGTAAAGACCTTGCAAAACGGTCAATTTGCTCGCCGTGATCGTTGAAGTAATACTCCTTTGTGACAGCTGCCCCTTGGAAAGCCAACACTCGAGCTAACGAGTCACCAACGGCCGCCCAGCGAGTTCCGCCCATGTGAATAGGGCCGGTGGGGTTCGCTGACACAAACTCGAGGTTCATCTTCAGTCCCTTTAGGGTCTGGCCCTGGCCGTAGTCGGGTCCTGCCTCAACAATTGTCTTTGCCAGCATTCCAGCACTGGCCAGATTCAAGGTGATATTGATAAATCCAGGACCTGCTATGTCAACTTTGGAGACCTCGTCAAGAGCCTGGATACGGGGAGCTAGCAGTTCTGCGAAGGCCCGCGGGTTCAAATCGAACTTGCCAGCTAATTGCATGGCAGCATTTGTGGCCCAGTCGCCGTGCTCACGATTTTTTGGCCTTTCAACAACAATCTCGGCAGGCAACTCGGCGTTGGACAGCAAGCCATCGGCTTGCATCTCAACCAAGATGCGGCGAATGGCTTCAGCTAATTCAGCTGGAGTCAAGATTGGCCTCACAATTAGGAGCTAAAAGAATTCAAAGATCTCGGCTGTGAGAAACACCTCAGGAATAAAGGGAATTCTTCTAAATCATACCTAGAAAGGCTCATGTGAAGCCACGCTGTTAGGCTTGAAGCGCATTGCCCCCATAGCTCAGGGGATAGAGCACCGCCCTCCGGAGGCGGGAGCGTAGGTTCGAATCCTACTGGGGGCGCAAACAACTGGCCAGTTGCGAAAGTGCCATTGACCGGTGGCTCAAAGCGTTTTTTACCATCGGCTCAAGCTGCGCCGCTGAGACTTCAAAGCCATCTGGAACAAATATCGGGTCGTACCCGAAACCGTTTTCACCAGACTCGGCAAGGGCAATTCTTCCGGGCCAAACGCCAGTGAAACTCTGTTCCCCCGCGTCGCTCACTAGCGAGATTGTGCAGACGAAACTTGCTTGGCGATTGCCTTCTGGAACGTCTGCCAACTGTGCAAGAAGTAGTTGACGATTTTTCGCATCATCTTTTCCGCCTGACCAGCGCGCCGAGAATATCCCTGGTGATCCGCCAAGAATCTCCACTGCAATTCCAGAGTCATCTGCGATTGCGGCTTTACCGGTGTACTTGAAAGCTGCCCTGGCTTTTATCAATGAATTCTCTAGAAACGAAGAACCGTCTTCTACTGGCTCAGGGCCGTCATAGGCACCAATCGTAAGTCCTTCCACGATTGGCTCAAGAATTGCGGCGACTTCTTTTACTTTGTGCTTGTTGTGTGTAGCCAGGACCAGTTGCAATTAGGGTCTCGGGCTTTCTAAGACTCTTAACTGCATGGCAGTTAGTTCAGCTGTTCCTTTGAGTGCAAGGTCTAGAAGTGCATCTAGCTCCGCACGATCAAAAGGTGCCGCCTCGGCCGTTCCCTGAACTTCGACAAACTTCCCAGAGCCCGTCACCACAACATTCATATCTGTTTCAGCCCGAACGTCTTCTGTGTATGCAAGATCTAGCATTGGCACCTGGTCAATGATTCCAACTGAAATAGCCGCCAGTGAATCTGAAAGGGGCTGCTTTTTTTCGGAGATGAACTTGTTCGCCTTTCCCCATTCAATGGCGTCTACCAGTGCGATGTAAGCGCCAGTAATTGCCGCAGTGCGGGTGCCACCGTCAGCCTGAAGAACGTCGCAATCAATCACAATTGTGTTTTCGCCCAAGGCTTTGAAATCAACGATTGATCGCAACGACCGTCCAATTAACCTTGAAATTTCATGAGTTCTTCCTCCGAGCTTTCCCTTGACGGATTCGCGGTCAGAGCGGTCGTGCGTGGCTCGAGGCAGCATCGAGTACTCAGCCGTTACCCAGCCCTCGCCCTTGCCAACCTTCCAGCGCGGTACGCCGTTCGTGAACGAGGCTGTGCACAGCACTCGGGTTTGGCCAAAGCTAATCAGTGCCGAACCCTCGGCATGGGAAGACCAACCACGCTCAACGCTTACTTCACGTAATTGATCGGGCTTTCGTCCATCTACTCTGTCCAAGGCACTTACTTCCTGTTCTTTTTCTAGAGCTTTTCCACTTTGGAAACTTCTGGTCCCAGAAATCTTCTGGCCAATTTTTCAAATGCCGCAGCGTCACCGGTTGCGCGGAAGCTTAATTCCGGTGCGGCCGAGTCTTTTCGGAGTAAATCATTATCGACCAAGACTTTGTAAAGATCCTTTGCTGTTTCCTCGGCCGATGACACTAACGTGACGTGATCACCCATCACCAGAGAAAGTGCTCCGGTAATTAGAGGGTAGTGGGTGCAGCCAAGCACCAGAGTGTCGACCCCAGCTGCTTTAAGAGGTGCAAGGTATTCCCTAGCAACTTCCAGAATTTCAGGCCCACTTGTAATGCCCTGTTCAACAAACTCCACAAATTTCGGGCATGCCGCACTTATGAGCTCAACATCAACGGCTGCAGCGAAAGCGTCGTCATAAGCTCTGGATGCGATAGTGGCCTGAGTGCCAATAACTCCAACTTTGCCCTTGGAAGTTAGGGCAACTGCACGACGAACAGCCGGTTGAATAACTTCGACAACTGGAATTCCACGGCCTTCGGTGTAACGCTCACGAGCATCTCTCAAGACTGCAGCCGATGCCGAGTTGCAGGCGATAACCAAAACCTTGACACCCTCGTCGACCAGTTTGTCCATAACGCTAAGGGCCAGTTCGCGAACCTCAGAAAGTGGCTTTGGGCCGTAAGGGGTATTGGCAGTGTCTCCAACGTAAATCAGCGATTCGTTGGGAAGCTGGTCGATGATTGCTCGAGCAACCGTGAGACCGCCAACGCCGGAGTCAAACACTCCAATTGGCGCACTACTTCGAGGTTCAATCACGACCCAATTCTATTGCCGGCTCCTCGGGCTAGGCTTGCTTGTGTGCTTTCAACCAGTGCTTTACTAACGGATCGCTACGAGCTAACTATGCTCCGGGCAGCAATTCAGTCTGGGAAAGCCAACCGCAAAGGTGTGTTCGAAGTTTTTTCGAGGAACCTAACGCGCGGCCGAAGATACGGGGTTTTTGCCGGAACCGGGCGACTGCTGGAATTGATACAGCAATTCCGATTCTCGAACGATGAAATATCATGGCTTTTGCAAGAGGACATCGTTGACCAAAAAACAGCTGACTGGCTATCGAGCTACAAATTCACAGGGGACGTTTACGGCTACGCCGAAGGTGAGCTTTACTTCCCATACTCCCCTGTACTGATTGTCGAGTCCACCTTTGCAGAGGCTGTGATTTTGGAAACCTTGATTCTGTCAGTTTTGAACTATGACAGCGCTGTTGCAAGTGCCGCTAGCCGAATGGTCACCGCAGCAGGCTCTAGAAGCGTTTCAGAGATGGGCTCGCGAAGAACTGGCGAGTCATCTGCCGTGGCAGCTGCTCGTGCGGCCTACATTGCGGGCTTTAGCGCCACTTCAAATTTGGAGGCCGGGCGAAGCTTTGGTATCCCAACCATGGGAACTGCATCCCACGCTTTTACTCTTCTTCATGACACTGAGCAAGAAGCATTCCGTGCTCAGCTAGACGCTTTTGGCGAAGACACCACTTTTCTTGTAGACACTTACAACATTGAAGCTGGAATCCAAAACGCCATCGCTGTGGCTGGAACGAATTTGGCTGGAGTGCGAATTGATTCTGGCGACCTCCCAACCGAGGTGGCAAAAGCTAGAAAACTTCTTGACAAGTTAGGGGCAACCAGAACAAAAATTACCGTCACGAATGATCTGGATGAATTTGCAATAGCGTCTTTAGCCGCAGCTCCAGTAGATGCCTACGGGGTGGGGACTTCTGTAGTCACCGGTTCCGGGGTTCCAGCTGCCGGTTTTGTCTACAAAATGGTGGCCTACGAAAATGAGTCTGGTGAATGGTTGGCGGTTTCAAAGCAGTCAGCGAAAAAAACGAACCTTGGTGGACGCAAGCAAGCCTGGCGTAGTCACGACGACAAAGGGATTGCAGTCGCGGAGATGGTCAGTTCTGGAGAAACAAACCACAAAAATGAACACGACAGGCAGTTGCTGGTTCCACTGATTGTCCAAGGCAAGGTCCAATTGGGACTCACCGGAAAACCGGCGGTTCAGTCAGCTAGAGATCATCACGTCCAAGCCAAGGCAGCAATGCCACCCAGTGCGCAGAGACTTACCAAGGGTGATCCTGCAATCCCGACAAAATTTGTTTAGCTTTTATCCTCGTCGCCGGGCTTTAGCTTCGCGTGAATTTCCTTACAGGCTGGGCAGACTGGAAAATTCTTAGGATCGCGTCCAGGAACCCAAACCTTTCCGCAAAGAGCAATGACCGGGATCCCCATGACCGCTGATTCAACAATCTTTTCCTTTTTTACGTAATGTGAGAATCTTTCGTGGTCACCTGGCTCAACCAGCTTCGGTGTAGTTGTGGTGTCAGTACCTAATTCAGATTCCTGTAAAGGCGTGGTCTGACTCAATTGGAATCCCCTTAGTTCGACTCGTTGGCGTCTTGCAAGACGACATCAAAACTCATTTTGACGCTATCTCTTAGAAGCTCAATCTTAACTCTTGCTCCTGCAGGTTCTTGCCTAACTGATGCAGTTAGTTCGCTAGCGGTGGTCACTGGCTTGCCATTAATACTCACAATTACATCCTTAGCCTTGATTCCGGCAGCCTCCGCTGCACCACCAGCGGTAACTTCAACCACCTCGACTCCGACTGAAAAACCAGCGCCGTTATCTGATGACATGGCATCAGAAACAAGTGCTCCCAGCAGTCCGTGACTGGCGGCACCCTGCGAGATTATTTCTTCAGAAATCCTTTTTGCAACGTTTGCGGGAATTGCAAACCCCACCCCAATATTTCCGGCCTGCGACGAAGCGCCAGCCGTTGCAATCGCGACGTTGATACCGACTAGCTCACCTCTGTCATTAATCAAAGCTCCTCCGGAGTTTCCCGGATTGATGGCCGCGTCTGTTTGAATCACGCTTAGGTTAATTGGAAGTCCAGTATCTCCGGACCAAAACTCGAGGCTCGACTGATCAGGCGATGCTGAAGACGCAACTTGGATTGTTCGATTCAGCGCTGAGATGATTCCTCGGGTCACGGTTGCCTCGAGTCCAAGCGGGGCACCTATGGCAACAACCTGATCTCCAACATTGAGCTTGGATGAGTCTGCATACTGAATTGGGACTAGAGGTTTGGTAGGTGTGATTTTTACGATTGCAAGGTCATTGGTTGGATCTGCGCCAACTAGTTTGGCTGCAAAGACTCCACCATCACTGGTTCGAACAGTTAGTCGAACGTTGTCGGTAGTTCCGTCGATGCTGACGACGTGTGAATTGGTCAAGATATAGCCATCTTTTGATAGCACTACACCTGAGCCGTTGCCACCAGATGATTGTCCTGATACCCGAATAGTGACAACCGAAGGCGACGCCGTGGCTGAAGCCGCAGTAGCCCAGTTGACGTTTTCCAAGTTGTTTACAACAATCGCAGCTGGTCGTGTCAGGTAATTGTTTGCAACGACTCCAGCGCCGGCTCCGACCGAGGCCCCGATCAAGGCGCCCATGAGGGCTGCCGAGGTGGCAGTGAAAAAAGTTAGACGCTTTTCGCGAAGAAGTTTCGTTTTGACCTTGGCGGCCGGGAGAACTGCTTCGGTTTCAAACAGAAACTGTTTGTTGTATCCGTTTTTACGACTGAGCGAGTTTGGGTCTAATTTGTCTTTGGTCATTTATTGGTGGCCTTTCGTCTGCTCCCATAATGCCAAATGTCCCTGAGCAGATACTGAGAAAAACCCTAGACGATTCCGATAGATTCCGCAGGAAAGGCTATGTGTCACACCCGAATGATCCAGGGTTTTGGATACAGTCCTGGCCAACCAGCAATCCAGCCTTGCTGGCCTTATCATCCTTTATGCCTGTGGCACTGACCAAGATTTCTAGGGTGTTGCTAGCAACAGTCAATTTTCCAGGAACTCTTTGCCAACTTGTTTCGCCCAGCAGTCGATATCTCACCGAGTAATCAACAAATGCCGAGACTTGAAATACTCCAGCCCGGTCAAATGACTTTGAAGCGTCAGATCCGGTCCGAGTATCTCCATCACTGAAGTACCAGCCGGATGAGTCTGGAACAAAGTGCACTTCGGCCTGGCGGCCCAGTACCCTTGCCGATCCATAGTGGGCACTCGGATTCGACGAGAACAATGCAACTTGTCCAATACTCAAGACTTTGGCTGGATAAACACTTGCGATAAGTGGATTAGGAAAAAACTGCACCGCGTCACTGGCTTGAGATCGATAGCCCGGAATGCTAATTGTTATGGTCTCAGTAATTGTCTTGGTCTTGGATTTAGCGGGCGGCTTTGAGGCCGGCTTTGGAGCTGCCACCCTACTGACTGGCGGTGAGCAAACCGACTTTACCCAACGCGCTGAAGCGTCGGCTGAGCTAGGCATTTTAGACAGCTGTGCAGAACTTGGACAAGCTACAGGAGCCTTTACCACCGGTTTGGCGGGTTTCTTTGGAGCTGGCTTCCCGACTTTTTTGACCGGAGCTGGGGTTTTGACCTTCACCGGAACCTTAACGGTTTTGGTTATGGTCTTGGTAGTTGATGACGATGGGCTACTACTGGAGGACCCGACACACACGGTGACCGAGCCAGAGCCAAGACTGGAACCGTGGCTCAGTCCGGAGCTAGAAGATCCTCCCCCCGAACAAGCAAGGGCGAGTTGGGAGTCAAGACCCAGCAAAGTGGCAACTATCAGCACGCTGGTCAAACTAAGGCTTCCGATGGTAATTTTTCTCATACCTGCAAAGCTAAATTGGAATCTAGAATCTTGCAGAAGTTATACACAAACGAAAAACCCCATCCGATGGATGGGGTTTTTCTAAGTGGTTGCGGGGGCAGGATTTGAACCTACGACCTCCGGGTTATGAGCCCGGCGAGCTACCGAACTGCTCCACCCCGCGGCGAAGTTCTAATCTACCACTTTTTGAATGATTGCTGCCAACCCCTAACGGCTAGCATCCAAGGCAGCTGTGATTGCCTTGCGAAGCTTTTCTTCAGCCTTACCGAAAGCAGTCCAGTCACCGGCGGCCATTGCGGCCTCCTTTTCCTGGATCGCCTCGAGAGCTTGCTGAAGAGCTAACTCTAGATTCGCCGAAGGTGGTGCCGGGTTGCCAGGATCGGTTGGCTCAGTAACTGGATCAGTTGGAGTTGGAATTGGACTGATTCCGGAAGAACCAAACAACGAGGTAAGAGCTTGGTCGAGAGTGTCCTCAAAGGCAATCTGATCACCGAAAGCCACCAGAATCTTTTGAAGCAACGGGAAGCTCGTTTCACCAGTGGACTGAATATATACCGGCTGCACATAAAGCAAGCCGCCGCCAACTGGAAGCGTCAGCAAGTTCCCATTGAGTACTCTCGTGGATCCTTGGCGCAAGATGTTAAGCAACCTAGAGACCTCAGAGTCCGCGTTGAAGTTGTTTTGTACCTGTCCCGGACCTGGAACAATTGTGCTCTTTGGAAGAGTCAACAAAGTCAGCTTTCCGTAGTCAGCGGATTTCTTTCCACCCTCGCTTCCAGCATCCGCATTCGCAACCAAGTAGCCGGTCAGCACGTTTCTCGATGATTCACCCGTTGAGCGAGGGATGAAAGTCGAATAAATCGAGAAGTTTGGCGCAGTAGTGCCTGGAACTTGCATTGTGAGGTAGTACGGAGGCTGCAGGGTTCCGATTCCCTGGCCACCGACCGGGTCGTTCGGGGTCATCCACGCATCCTGTTGTGAATAGAAGGCTCCGGCCTCATTAACGTGATAGCTACCAAGCAAAGCACGCTGAACTTTGAACAAATCAGCCGGATACCTCACGTGAGCCATCAGGTCACCTGACATTTCAGACATTGGCTTTACGGTGTCTGGGAAAACTTGCATCCAGGTTTTTAGAACTGGATCTTGCTCATCCCACTGATACAAATTCACTTTTCCGTCATAGGCGTCAACGGTTGCCTTCACCGAGTTGCGGATGTAGTTGACTTGACCTCTAAGCAAGATTTCGGCTGAGTTGCTGTCAGCAATGACTTGAGCCAAATTCTCGGACCTTGAATATGGGTAGTTGTTCGAAGTAGTGTAGCCGTCAACAATCCAAACCAAACGACCATCAACAATGGCTGGGTAAACATCCGAGTCGAGCTGAAGATACGGCGCAACCGCGGCCACGCGGTCGCGTGGGCTGCGATCGTAAAGAATCTGAGAATCAGAGTTGATTGCGTCTGAGAGCAAAATCTGCTCGCTTTGGAACTTCATGGCATAAGCAAGACGCGGAATGATTCCCGAAATATTTGGACCACCCTCGCCCGAGAAAGTGTTGTAGGTCTGGTTGTTTTCTCCCTCGCCAGCAGGGAAATCAAGCTCTAGTGGCTCGGCACCTTCTGGTGCTCCAACAATTGAGTAGCCTGGCGAGCTTTCACCGAAGTAAACCCGAGGCTCGTAATCGCCAAGCTTTCCGGTGGATGGAATTCCCGACTGCATAAACAACGGCTGTCCATCAACAGTTCTTTGGTTTCCGTAAGCGGCAACTACGCCGTAACCGTGGGTATAAACAATTACGTTGTTATACCAAGACTGTGAGTCACCAAGTCCTGCCTGGTTTAGCTCACGAACCGCAAGCACAGTGTCCTGAACCACACCGTCGATCTCGTAACGATCGACATCTAGCTGGTTTGGGAAGTTGTAGTACTGGCGGAATTGCTCAAGCTGTCTAAAGGACGCGCTAACAAGAGCCGGGTCAATTATTCGAATTGATGCTGTGGTTTCGGCATCTTCTCTTAGTGCTCCCGCAGTCGCATCAGTTGTGGCGTTGTAGTTGACCTTCTCAACGCCATCAAGGCCGTACCCAGCGCGCGTTGCCGCTAGGTTACGATCTATGAAAGGCGCTTCAAGGGTTCGCTCGTTTGGAACGACCTGGAAGGTTTGAACTGCCCAGGGGAACAGCCCGCCTAGAACAAGAGAGCTAACAACCATCAGCCCGGTAGCAATCACCGGCAGGCGCCACTTACCTATGAATGCTGCTAGCAAGAACAGCAGGGCAACCACAACTGAGATCAAAGCGAGAATCTGCAACCCAGGAATTGCGGCGTTGACGTCGGCATAGGTGGCGCCAGTAAATAGCCCGCTTGAGCTGGTCATGGTGAGGTACTGGTCCAACCAAAGCGATGCACCCTGAGCCAATAAGTATAAAAATGCCAGCAGGCCAATTTGAATTCGAGCTGCCTTAGAAACAAAAGTCTCGCGACCGTTGAACTTGATGCTGCCGTAAACAATGTGCACTCCGGCCGTCAAAATCAATCCAATAAGAAGCGCTCCAGACAAAAATCCTACGAGCCCGGTGTAAAAAGGAAGTTCGAATATGTAGAACGAAATGTCTAAACCAAACTCGGGATCGGTTTCACCAAAGGGGCTTCGATTTAGGTAGCTCTGAACAATTCCCCATGATGGGCTCACAGCAAGACCTGCCAGAACACCCAGCGCAAGCGGAACACCAATCATCACAACGCGACGAAGCTGGTCCAGTAACTGGCGGTACTGATCGAAAGGAGATTTCTCGTCTGGGAACCGAATGTAGACCGGTCTGAATCTATAGGCCAGCCACAAACTAAGCCCGGTGATTAAGGCGAAGCTAACCGATGCTGCAGCAAACAGTCCGGTCTGAGACAAAATCGAAGTGCTCAAAACACTCAAATAGCCAAGTTGATCAAACCAAAGCACATCGGTGTACAAATCGGCCGCACTCAGCAAGATAGCTCCAATACCAACAAGGATTATTAGAGCAATGGTTGCTGGAGACACCTTTGGTCGGGCCAGAGGCGAGGCGCTTGCTTGAGTCATGATTCTCCTGATTTCTATTTGGTACAGCTAGGCAGGCTTGCCAAGTCTTGATTCTTTGAAAGCTTTTCGAGTGCGGAAACGGCATCTGACAGTTTGTCTATTTTAACAACACGAAGGCCGGCAGGTTCATTACCCACGATTTCTGGACAGTTGCCAGCTGGAGCCAAAAAGACAGTTGCTCCAGCAGCCTTGGCCCCGTACAATTTTTGCACAATCCCGCCGATAGGCCCAACAATGCCTGATTGCTGGATGGTTCCAGTCCCACCGATGTGAGATCCCCCGGTTAGGTCGGCGGGGGTGAGTCGGTCGATAATTCCGAGTGCAAACATCATGCCGCCTGAGGGGCCCCCAACTTCTCCCAGCTGAAGCTCAACGTCGATTTCAAAGTCGTATTTGTATCCGACCATAATCCCCAGACGAAATGTGCCCTCGGAGTCCTTTTCTGGAGTTATCTCTTCAGTCACCAAGACCCCGTTTCGACTTACCGTCACTGCTACCGGGTCACTCTGGTTCCAATCCCCGACAATCGAACGAAGCTGCTCAATGCTTGTGAGACGAACATCTCCTACCTGAATTACAAAATCAGCCGCCACCAGCTTGCCACTAGATGCTGAGTCAGAGGTAACTTCGGCAATGTAAATCTCTCTGGGTGATTCATAACCAAGGTATGAAAGTGCTGCGGCGATAGCGTCCTGTTGAGAGACTTCCATCATCGCGCTGGATTCGGCGCGGACTTCTTCACTGGATCGGTTCGGAGGATAGAGAGCCTCGACTGGAACTACCTTTTGTTTTGAATCCAGCCAGGCCAAACCAATTTCAATCCAGTTAGGAGTTTGATCTGGTCTACCGACAACACTCACAGTCAACACATCAAGCTGACCCTTAGACTCATAGCTTTGCTGGTTATTGACCTTGATTACTGGCTCGCCCGAAACTTCTCCCAAGACGTCAAAAGTTGGTCCTGGTCGCTCAATTAAGTAAGGGGTCGGTAACACCACGAGTGTCACAACTCCAACCAAAAAAGTAAGTGCTGCGAAAAAAGCAATTCCAGCCTTGGCCCGAGCTGGACCAGATGATTTGCCTTGCCGCTTCTGGAAAAAAGTCATTACCGCCCTGAGATATTGTGTTGGCTTCCAGCCTAGGCGAGCTAACTACTGAATTCCTGTGATTCTGGCACGCTCTCGGCGAACACCCAGAAACCTCGGGGCCATCGCCTATCCAAATTCTGAATCAAGCAAGTAGCCTTGAACCAATATCTGTTTAGGAGTATTTCGTGGACGAGCAACGACCGGAGGATTTCGAGGCACTGCTGCGCAAATTTCTGGCCGGCCAACCGATTGACCCCAAAGAAATTGCCAAGGCAGCCGGTCTGCCCATGGACCCAGCCGCTCTTCAGAATCTACTTTCCAAACTCACATCAGCCATTACGCCTGGGGAGTCCACCGAGGGCGTGAATTGGCAACTTGTGGAAACTCAAGCCAGACAAATTGCCAACCAAAACTCGAAGCAGGTTCCTGAAGCCGTTGGCAAATCAATCGCCAACGCCGCCGCAACTGGAACATTGTGGCTTGACGAGGCTACTGAAATTGCACCGCTAAGCAACGAGCCCAAACTTTTATCCAGAGAACTCTGGGTCGCCGACTCACTGGGATTATTCAAAGACCTTGCCACCCCGGTTGCTAACCGCATGTCCGATGCACTAACTGAAAACTTCCAAGAAAACCTCCCGGATGAGTTCGCAGGATTCATGTCGCAAGCAAGCGGAATCATGAAATCTGCCGGCTCTGTCATGTTTGCCATGCAGCTAGGTCAGGCCCTTGGCAAATTGTCGGAAGAAGTCCTAAGCGGCGGAGACATCGGACTTCCGATTTTCAAGGAACCAAGGCCGGCATTCGTAGCCCAAAATCTTGCCGAATTAGTTGCTTCTTTGGAGGAAGAGTCGGACCAGGTGTATTTCTACCTAGTCATTCGCGAGTTAGCCCACGCCAGGCTCTTCAAACACAGCAAGTGGCTTCGTGGTTACATCGTCAACTTGATTACTTCCTACGCTAGGGAAATCACAATCGACAACTCAAGAATTGTTGAAATGTCAGAAAATTTTGATCCTGCCGACATTGGCACCATTCAAAAGGCCCTTGAAACTGGAGCCTTAATTGCTCCCCGCACACCCTCCCAAACTCAAGCTCTGGAAAGAATTGAAACTGTGCTTGCGCTAATTGAAGGGTGGGTGGACTGTGTGACTCAGCGCGCAACCACACGACTTCCTCGTTCTGCCGCTATTGCCGAGGTGGTTCGAAGAAAACGTTCGACCGGTGGGCCTGCTGAGAAAACCTTCCTGACCCTAATTGGATTGGAGCTTCGCCCCCGGAAGCTTCGTGAGGCCTCAGCCCTTTGGAATGAACTGACTGAAAAAGTTGGAATTCAAAAACGTGACGCTATCTGGTCTCATCCTGACTTACTGCCCACCGACGAAGACATCCAAGACTCCGCGGGGCTTGTCGGAAAGATAATGAACCGCGGCGAGGAAGACCCCATGGATGCCGCAATCAGAGATCTACTCAGGTGACCCTGATTGAAGTAGCGCAATGAATCTCGACGGGGCGCGTTCCCTGGAGGCATCAAAAGTTGCGTAGGAAAGTCTCAGTTCGCGCATAGCCCTTGTGATACCGACATACAAAAGTCTTTTTTCTTCCTGAATGGCAGCGTCGGACTTGGCATAGCTAATTGGCAAGTATCCTTCATTGACTCCAACGATGAAAACCAGTGCCCACTCAAGCCCTTTGGCTGCGTGAATTGTGGAAAGAGTTACAGCCGCGGTCGTGGGTTCGTGTTGTGAATGTGCGCGATCAGCAAGCTCGAGGGCAAAATCCTTTATGCCTGCATGGACTGGCAATTCATCCAACATCGAAAGCAGCGCGTTCAAAGCTTCCCATTTACTGGCTGCCGCCCCTACCTCAGTTGGCTTGCTAGCCTGCCAACCGAGTGAGCGAACAATGTCACTAACTGCTTGATGAAGAGGTTTTACAGCTGGACTTAGGGCCTCGGCACGAATAAGTTGAACCGCGCTTTTAATTTCAGGTCTGGAAAAAAACCTTTCACCTCCTCGGAGTTGATAGCTGATGCCTAGAGTGTCTAAAGCTCTTTCCAAAACTTCGGACTGGTTGTTGATGCGATACAAAACCGCGATGTCACTTCTTGGAACACCGGCCTGAATCGCCTCCGAGATTGCCAAAGAAACAGCTTTCGCCTCTGCTTGGGCCGACTCAAAGCTTGCTACCTGTGGCATTGGACCCGCTGGACCGGCAGATTCTAAGGAGCCACCAAGTGGTGCACCGCTGGTCAGTCGGTTCGCAAAAGAAACAATTTGTTTAGTCGAACGATAGTTGGTCGTGAGATCAACAATGCTGGCAGCTGGGAAGCGGTCCTGGAAGTTTCTCAAAAACTCACTGCTGGCACCAGTGAATGAGTAAATTGTTTGATTTGGATCTCCAACCACACACAATTCGGCGTGCTCACCTAGCCACTGATCTAAAAGGGCGTGCTGCAGCGGAGAAATATCCTGATACTCGTCAACCGTGAAGAATCGGTACTGGGATTGAACGTGCGCCAGCGCTCGTGGCTCAGCTTTCAAAAGTCCAAGAGTCAAAACCAAAACGTCTTCCCAGTCGAGCTTTTGGGAACGAATCTTCTCTTGCTCGTATACCTTTTGAATCTCAAGATTTTTTTGGAAACTAAGCCCGGCCACCTTGGGCCTTGACTCGGCTAGCTTCCCGTACTCATCCATTGAGAGCATCGAATACTTGCGCCATTCAATTTCACTTGCCATGTCGCGAAGGGCGGCGTTATCCAAGCTAATCGACAGTGACTTAGCTGCTTGACCGATAAGTTTTGCCTTCGAGTCAAGAATCGACGGCGCCGGGACTCCAACTAGTTGGGGCCAGAAATATTCCAACTGAGCAAGAGCTGCCGCGTGAAATGTTCGAACTGAGACCGCGCCAACTCCAAGGGCTCGAAGTCTTGAGCGAAGCTCCCCGGCTGCCCGGTTGGTATAGGTAAGTGCCAGCACTCGATTTGCTGCGAAATGACCGGTGGCAATTCCGTAGGCGATGCGGTGAGTGACTGTTCTAGTTTTTCCAGTTCCGGCTCCCGCCAAAATGCAGGTTGGACCGACTAGAGATTGAGCAGCTGCCTGTTGCTTTGGATCTAATCCTTCAAGAATCTTCTCTGCGCTAGCGTTTGCCATGGCCCGCTGTTTCAGATGCTGAAATAATCTCCTGGCCGAACCAGAGCTCAATCATGGCTCGAGAAATACTTGCTCTACCCGGAAGCAAAAGATTAGCTGCCTCGGCAAGGAGTTCTTCCTTGGTAAACCAGCGCAGCCGAACAATCTCCTCGCCATCTGGTTTTAGCTGTTGCGAAGAATCTGCTCTCGCAGTGAACCCGAGCATTAGCGAATAGGGATAGGGCCAGCCTTGTGAGTAGATGTATTCCGGCTCGACAACATCCAAGCCTGATTCTTCATTCATCTCTCTAACTACCGCGGCCTCGAGAGACTCCCCCGGCTCAACAAAACCAGCCAGGACTGACCAACGATTTTCTTCCCAAATGCCTTGGGAACCCAAAAGAATTCGATCATTTTGATCCAGAATCGACACAATAATCGCTGGGTCAGTCCTGGGAAACAGCTCGAGGTTATCTTTCTTACAACGCCTCACCCACCCTGCTTTTTCGATCATGGTTTCGCTTCCGCAACCCGGGCAATGCGTGTGGCTGTGGTGCCAGTTGTTTAGCGCAAGTGCCTGAGTAAACAGGCCTGCTTCAAGATCGGAAAGCCCTGCCCCAGTTGAACGAAGGCTCAGCCAGCGGCTTGCTTCAGATTCAAAGGTTTCAGCTTGCTGCTTATCTATTACAGCAAGGCAAATTGCTGTGCCGCTGTCGATTACTTCAGTGGCCTCAGTGGTCTTGCCAAGGTAAACCAACAATGCAGTTGGAGGAACTTCATTCAGGGGCGTGAAAACTAGTGCCGCTCCGGCCGCATCCCGAACACGCACCTTGCCGGCATTCATCAACAAGGCCATGGAGGTCGGCTGCTCACTAAGTTCGTCAAAAAGGTCTGGATTCTCTCGAGATAAGTAGTCGCGATCCAGCGCCTGGCGAGCTAGTGGTGGTAGCTGATTCCGGGTCACTTTATCCCTCGCGTGGCGAAACTGAATAGATTGGGCAATGTTGTCTAACCTAAAAACATGGCTAGATCTCCCTTGATTTTAGCGGCCCTAGCGAAAGATGCCGTTCCCCAGTTTGACTTCGCCCAGGTTAAGCACCTAGATGGTGGAACTTCGGGTGCATTTGACGCTGCCCTATTGACAGCAAAGAGCGGTGAACACTTCGTTGTTCGTATGGCCAACTCAGCAAGTGCTGGAACTGAGCTTGAAGCGGAGATTCGTGCAATCAAGACTTTCAGCCCAGTGGTCCGTCTAAACCTTCCGTTTGAAATTAGTCAGCTCGTCGGCGACACTCAAGATTCCGACGGTCAGCGCGCAATGGTTTTCAACTTTGTCTACGGAAACCCAATTGAGATTAGCCAAATTGAACCGATGGCTGATCTGACACTAAGCATCGCCACAGCCATTGCAACAATCCACAAACTTCCAGTGGAGTTGGTGCAAAACGCAGGATTTCCAGAACTAGATCCGGCATCGAACCTGAAGTATCGAGTCTCCGAATTAGACCGCTCAGCCCAGACTGGAAAAATATCACCTGTTCTGCTGCAGCGCTGGGAATCAGCTTTAGAAGACGTCAACCTATTCCGCTACCAGCCAACAGTTATTCACGGCAGCCTGAATGGACATAGCATGTTGGAGCTGGATGGAAAAGTTTCTGGAGTGCTCCAATGGTCAGGACTAAAGATTGCAGATCCAGCCGAGGATCTTGCCTGGATTCTAGGTGGCGCAGCTCCTGAGCTTTCTAGAAACTTGATAGCACGTTACTTTGAAGCAAGGCCAGCATCAGACAGTAACATTTGGCCTCGTGCACTTCTATACAGCGAACTGGAACTAACCCGATGGCTGCTCCACGGCTACTCAACTGGGAACCAGGAAATCATTGAAGATGCCGTAGGCATGCTGCTGGTCCTGACTGAGGAAGTTGAATCTGGCAAAGCCGAGCGAATCCATGCTGCGCCACTTGCTAGTTCAATCGCTCAGGAAAAGCGGGCTTTCGAAGCTTCTGCTACCAACCTCAAAAACGACGAACTGTTCTAGACAAACAGCTTTTCCCACATTTGAATCAGTTCATTTGGACTTGGAACCTGCTCGGGTCTCAGTTCGAGGTCTTCCCCGACAAAGTAGAAGCAAACGTCAATTTGCTCCAGCGGAATACCGCGGAGCTCGGAGTAGGCGAATCTATACAACGCTAACTGCAAAATCATCTGCTGCTCTTCGTCTTTATCCTTCGGGGCCGCGCCGGTTTTCCAATCAACAATTTCAAATCGATCTCCAACTTGGAAAACGGCGTCCAATTTGCAAACAAAGGTATTTAGACCCCTCGTGAGGTTGATCTCAACTTCAACATCAGCAGGTTCAAGGCCTTTGAACCTTGAGGTCTTAAAAATCTCAGCAAGGTCCAAAATATCAGTGGTTGAATGGTCGACTTCCGCTACTAGGAAATCCTCCACCCAGGAGTGAAAAGCGGTACCGGATTTAGTCGCACGATAAGGCTGAGTAGGAACGGGTCTTAGATATCTGCCTGCCTGACCTGGCAAATCGTTGATGAACTCCTTGAACTTCGATGCCGGGATTCGAACCGGAAGATCGACCTCGGAAAGACTTTTTATGCGATCGTCCTGCTCGCGAAGCAGAAGGTCAATTTCCTGGTGAAGGTCAGATGCCTTTAGATCAGTTTCCGAAACCCGCGACAGCTTCGCACTTGCAGCCTGGACACTTTCTGCGGCAGCAACTACTGCGCCCCGCTGACCAGTACCAATCGGCTCAAGTGGCCAGGTCTGAACGCGCGGTTCTAGGTCCAATGGATTTTCGGCTGACTCTAGGTCTGGGAATTCAAACAATCCAGACGCTAGCTCGACAATAAACCTGGACGGTTTTCTAGACCCTGAGTTAGCTGGCTTCCAGTAGGAACCTGACAGCAGGAGGGCTTCCCTAGATCTAGTCACAGCTACGTAAATTAGCCGCAGCTCTTCGCGCAGTTGGTGTTCTTTGTTGTCCGCCTTGAACTCATCCACTGCGGCTTTGGCTTGTGACTGGATGGTGGCATTTTCGATATTGAATGCCGGAAGTGAACTTGCGTCACCACGAAGTGGGAACGGTAGTTCAGCTCCAGTAAGCCAACCAGATACTGATCTTGGTTTAGAGGGAAAATCATCTTCGACAAGATTTGGAATGGCAACAAAGTCCCACTCCAGGCCCTTTGCCGCGTGAACCGTGAGCACCTGAACCACACCCGCGCCAGGGTTTGTCCTTGGAATCTCGAAACGTTCTTTCTTGGCTGCGTAGTCCAGCCAGTTCAGAAATTGTCCCAGTAGTGCACTTCCAGACCCGGTCCCGAAGCCCGCAACGATTTCATAGAAGGACTGAAGCCGAGCCATTGGGTTTTTACGCTTTGGATTCGCCCAGAGCTCAATATCCAGCCAGAGCTCTTCGGCACAAACCCTGACAAAGTCAGACAGCGGCAGAGCCATGGATGAGCGTAGGTTTTGGAAAAGTATTGCAGCATCCTGCAGCCGAGAAAGTGACTCTTTTGAAAACTCGCCCAGCAATTCCAGTTTTTCATTTAGAACTAGGTCTAGTGCTTCAACAAGTGTTAACTCCTCACGGAAAACCCCTTCCTGTCTTGGCCCAGAAAGCTTTCGCGCGATAACGAATAGCCGGTCGATATCTTTTACTCCCACCCGCCATCTAGCCCCTGTTAGCAAGCGAATCAGCTCTGTTCCCGAATCCGCCCGCTGAACCACCTTGAGAGCTGAAACTAGATCAACAATTTCAGGTAGCTCAAGCAATCCCCCGAGACCGACCACTTCGACTTCAATTCCCTGCTGTTGGAGTTTTTCAACAAACAGTGCCATGGCGGAACGTTTTCGCATCAGCACAGCACAGCTTTTCCCCGCGGACGTTGCGGGCTTTAGCCACCTAGCTACCGCATCAGCTTCAGCTTCAATAGTTTGCTCAAATACAAAATCTGTTGTTCCTGGAATCGCGTCGTCCTTGGCAACTAACTGAACAGGTATCACACGACTTGCAGTCGATACTTTTTCATAGCTTGCAGGCTTTAGCAGCGGTGCTGAAATACGGTTTGCCATATCCAAAACTTTGGTTGGATTTCGCCAGCTAGTTTGTAGCGAGAAGTGCTTGGCACTTCCAAAATCATGAGCAAACTGATCCAGGTTTGACGAACTAGCTCCACGCCAGCCGTAAATGGATTGATTCGGATCGCCAACTGCAAAAACCGATGTTTTGGTAAAAAGTGTTGAAAGAAGCTTGGTTTGAAGCACGGAAGTGTCTTGGTATTCATCAAGCATGACCTGGGAGAAGTTTTCTCTGACATCGCTTGCAGCCTGGTCGATAGTTGAAACAGCTCGGTAGGCAAGGGCTACTTGGTCTGAGTAATCAACCAAAGATCGCTTCTTTTTTTCTTGCTGGAAAAGCTCGGCAAGTTCAGCAATCAAAGGGGTGGGTTTTAGGCCCTCAACAATATCCTCGATATAGCCAAACCTTGAGTCAACTAGCTGTCCGAGTTTTTTGGGAAGTAAACCAAGGTGTGAAGCTGTAGCCTCTATGGATTCGCGAACTGAAGCGGCGTCTTGGCCGTTGTCGCTTAGCGCTTGAGAGAGCTCGAGGACCTTTTGGACAAGACTGTCTAAATTCAATTCAAGATCACTCAAGCTTCCTGAAATGTTCGAACCAAACCGAACGCACACTTCTCGAGCTAACTGAAAAGCAGCTGCCTCGGAAAGCAAGGTCGATTCGCTCTCATAGCCAAGTGCTAAGGAATTGGTCCTGAAAATCTGGTTGGAAAAGGCGTTGTAAGTCATAATCGTTGGTGCTACAAACTCGTACTCTAAATCCTCAGGCCAAAAATTTGTTTGGCGGAGCTTCAGTAGTGCCTCGAATATTCTTTTAGAAAGCTCGGTGGCTGCCTTCTTAGTGAAGGTGAGACCAAGTATTTGTTCTGGCCTAGCAAAACCATTTGCAACGAGCCACAGCACTCGAACAGACAGCAGTTCGGTCTTACCGCTTCCAGCTCCCGCAACCACTAGCGAAGGAGAATCAAGTGGAGCATTTTCAATTGCCCGAATCTTTTCCGGCGCCAAATCAAAGTCCTTGATAACTTTGAAAATCTCCGCAGCCGAATACTTGACCTGTGAATTGCTAGCCGACATAACTCACCGCCGGAGTTAAGTGCAAAGAACAAGAGCCATACTGGCGGTCTGCCTCGCAGTGGTTAGACAGCTGTGCTACGAATACCGGCTTTGACATGCCCTCTGAAGTTTCAAGCAAGAGCTTCTTGAAGCTGTTGGATTCTTCGAGGCTCATTGTTGGCTGAGCTCGCTCTTGATACTTTGACCCACCAACAACTAAGAGTTTTGCTCTGGCCAATTGCTCGGGATTTACCCCTTCGAGCTTTTCGAAGCCGCCTTCTAAAACAGCCATTTGATAAAGCGCTAGCTGAGGATTGCTCAAGGTGTCTTGAGCAGTGGCTGCAAGCTTTCCGGTTTTTAGGTCAACAATCACGATGTTGCCATCAGCTAATTTTTCGATTCGGTCGACCTGGCCACGGACCCTTATGTTTCCCAGTTCAAAGTTGAAGTTTTGCTCTCTTGCCAGCACTTGGCCACCGTCGTCTTCAAAGTGTTTCAAATAATCTGCCAGGTTCGAGAGCATTCGAGCGGCCTGGCGCTTACCCAAATCTTCTAGCCAGTCGGCTTCAAACTCCAACGAATTCCAGCGGGAGAGCTTTTGTTTTTCAAGTTCTGCCAAGTCGGAACTTTCTGCAACTTCTAGAACTTCGTGGATGAGCGAACCAAGTGATGCAGAAAACGATCCAGCTGAACCGCCGTGAGTTTCAATGAACCAGTGCAATGGGCACTTCAGGTAGTTATCCAATTGGGAGGGCCGGATTTGTAAGGATTCATTGGACAAGTCAGTAAGTGGTTCCTCGGTGGAAATAGGAAGTAGCCCATACCAGCTACTTGGGTTAGCCCCTGGAACGCCGGCGGCGGCTAGTCTTGCCAGTCCAAGAGCAATCTCTTCTGGGTTTTTACTGCTTCCACTTGCAAGCTCTCGTCGCAGGGACCCGACCATCGAACGCAGCGTGTAGGTTTTTGCTGTCACTGATTCTGCAGGCGGATAAGTTCCATTTACCAGCGGCAGAAACTGCGACAGCTGCTCCTCTTCTTTGTCTGTAGCAGTCATAACCAGTTGCTCCGACGCGGCTCCTGCTGCTTTATTGAGCATTCGAAGCTCCCCGGTTAACTCCGAGCGCTTGAAATCACTAACAGCCTTTACTTCACCTGCTACCAGTGCATCGAGTGCGTTTGCGCCAAGAAGTGAAGACCTTGGCTTGAGGTTGGGCCAGACTCCTTCTATAAGACCTGGCAGCACTACAGTGTCAAACCGTTTTCCGATAAGGCCAGATGGGGTAAGAAGTAAGACCTTCTCTCCAGATTGATTGTTGAGCGCAAGAGAGTCCTCTGGAATTTCCCGGTTTAGCTGATCTTGAATAAACTCCATCGCGATTGCATCTGGATTTCGTTCAGAAAATCTAGCGGCTGCTGCAAATAAAGCAAGAATTGAATCTAGGTTTCGACCAGCTTGAACTGCTACCTCGGAAACTCCCCTTGATAATTCAATCCAGCGGGCTAGGATTTTGGTTTCTGAAACTAGATTCCAAAGCACAGCCTCAGCAGTAGTTTCAGCTTGCTCTCCGAGCGCTCTGGTGGATGTAATCAGGCGGACCATCTTTTCAGCAGCTCTTGCCTCAGTTGTGCGAATCAAGGAAAGCGAATTTGGGTTGGCAAAGGCTTCAACCAGTAACTCGTCTGAGCTTGACTCCAAATCTTCGGTGAGTTTTTTAAGTGATCTCTTGAGTCTGAGTATTCCCAGTTGATCTAGTCCGCCAAGCTCCGAAGTCAAAAATTCTGTGGCAAGAGCCAAATCCACTGGCTCTTTGCCCAAACAGGTGTATGCAAGCCTAAGAAGCTGTCCCGAGGCGTGCTCATCCTTAAGCGAGCTGGCAGATCCCATAACCCGGATCGGCACTGACTCAGCACTTAGTGCAAGTGCTAATTGCTCAAGAGCTGTCCTACTTCTGGCAACAACTGCCATCTTGGACCAAGGGACCCCATCAAACAGGTGCCTTCTTCGAAGCAGACCCGCAACAAAACCAAGCTCTTCGCTGTCTGACCGAAATACTCGCACTGTGAGTGCATC
>WLGB01000039.1 GCA_009703455.1 Actinomycetota bacterium | reverse complement strand
GTCGTAACCGTAGATGTCCTTGAACTGCTTCTGGATGTCAGGGTCGCTGAACCAGTCGTAGCGGAACCAGTAAAGGTTCGCGAACTGCTGGTCAGGTAGCTGGTACAGAACGCCATCAGAACCAGTGGTAAAGCTCTTGCCAATGTAGTCCTCGATGTCCAAACCTGGGTTTGTAATCGCCGAGTCCTTCATTAGTTCAGCTACTGGGTAGATGTAGTCGCCACGCTGATGAGTTCCGATTAGGTCGGAGTCATTGATGTAGCCATCATAGATCGAGGTACGGGTCTTGATTTCGGTCTGGATTCTTTCAATAACGTCACCTTCACCAATTAGGTCGTGAGTTACTGTGATTCCAGTTAGTTCCTTGAATGCCTGAGTCAGAACCTCTGACTCGTACACGTGTGGGTCGATGGTCTCAGACACAACACTGATGTCTGTGACACCAAGAGCTGAAGCTGCCTCAGCGAACCATTTCATTTCAGCAATTTTCTCATCGCGGGTTAAAGCGCTGAGTGCAAACTCACCGTCGGCCCACTTTGCAGCAACTGCATCAATGTCAGTTGGTGTAGCCCCACCTGAGGCACACCCGCTTACTAGTAATACCGCAGCGGCCGTCATGGCCAAACCAGCGGTAGTACGTTTGCGAACATTTCTATTCAACATTTTTACCTTTCGCATTGCCGTTGATGAGCCCTATTTGGTCTCTTCAACATTTCTAGACCCTGAGGAAATCCCCAAGCCCCAAAACGATGAACAAAGTTTGCTCACCGAATTCTTTATCCCCATATCAAGATCACCACTGCCATAGCTAGTGCTGATATGGCCCATATCATGGTGTCGCTGTCCACAATCGCGAACGAGATCACCATCACAAGTGCAAATGAAACAATCGCGATGTAAACGCGCTCACTTCTATCTGTCACTATCCCTAAAAAGCCTTTTCGTCTTACCGGAGGTCGGTAGTGACCCCAAATTGTCAGACCGGTAATCATTACCGCCACACCAATAAATACATAGGCAATCGGTGCTGTCCAAGGAATCCAGTCAAAAAGATCGAACATCTTTATACACGTCCTAACGCAAAGCCCTTGGCTATGTAGTTTCTAACGAACCAGATGACAATGACTCCAGGAATAATGGTCATGACTCCCGCCGCTGACAAGAGTGACCAGTCCAGACCTGAGGCAGAAATGGTTCTAGTCATCTGGGCTGCGATTGGCTTAGCTGCGGTTGCAGTAATGGTTCTGGCAATCAGTAGCTCAACCCAGCTGAACATAAACAGGAAGAACGCTGTCACACCGATTCCAGATCGGATCATCGGGATGAATATGGTCAGGAAGAACCTGCCGAACTTGTAGCCATCGACTTCAGCAATTTCATCGAGCTGTTTTGGCACTCCCGACATAAAGCCTTCCAGAATCCATACCGCCAGCGGAACGTTGAAAAGCATGTGAGCAAGTGCCACACCAAGCGGGGTGTCAAAAAGGTCTACTGCTTGGTAGAGCTGGAAGAAAGGAAGCAAAAACACAGCCGCCGGAGCCATACGGTTTGTAAGCAACCAGAAGAACAGGTGCTTATCTCCCGAGAAGGTATAGCGGCTAAATGCATATGCTGCTGGAAGAGCCACAATCAACGACAGCACTGTGTTCAACAGAGTGTAAGTCACAGAGTTCATGTAGGAACCGATCCACGATGAGTCCGCAAAGAACTGAGTGTAACCATTGAGAGAAATCTTGCTCGGGATCACTTCGAACTTAGAAAGGATATCTGCGTTGTCACGAAGTGACATCGATACCAACCAGACAACTGGAAGAGCCCAGACTGCCATGAACAGCCAGAACACCCAGCTTCTAATATCGATGCGGAAGCGGGAGGTCTTTTTGCCCGCTGCGGAAGTCGCCATCATCGTCGTCATTTTAGAACCTTCTTAAGTTTCGAATTGACTGGTTTTTCTTTGTTTTCTTCCTTCGCTTTGCTCTTTAGCTTCGGAGTGACCTTGGTTGCACCAGGTCGCTCATCCAGAGTCAAAACTGTGAAGAACAGGAATGAGAAGATTTGGATGAACAAGAAGTACATCAGCGAGAACGCTCCGGCAACACCAATGTCGAACTGACCGATGGCGATGGTGGTGAGCAAGATACTCAGTGTCTGGGTGGATGATCCAGGACCTCCACCGGTGACCACAAATGGCTCGGTGTACATCATGAATGAGTCCATGAAGCGAAGCAAAAGGGCAATCATGAGCACTCGTCTTAGCTTTGGAAGCTCAACGAAGCGGAACACCGCCATTGCCGAGGCTCCATCAATTGCTGCTGCTTGGTAGTAAGCCTGAGGAATAGACCGAAGGCCCGCATAGACCAGCAAGGTCACAAGCGGTGTCCAATGCCAGGTGTCCATGACCAAGATCGTGGCCCAAGCATCGAAGGTAGATTCACTCAGGTTGTAGTCAGTGAACTGGTTTATCAGCACACCACCCAAACCGATGTCGCTTCTGGTGAAAATTCTCCAGGTGGTTCCAACTACGTTCCAAGGAATAATCAACGGAATTGCAACAACCACCAAAGCCGCTGAGGCTTTCCAGCCAGATTTAGGCATCAGCCTGGCTAGGAAGATTCCCAATGGAATCTGGATAAAAAGAATCTGCATCGAAAGAGTCACGTTTCTAGCAAAGGCATCTTGGATGTTTGGATCGGTTGCCACTCGCTTAAAGAAGTCAAGACCTACAAACAAGCGGTTGTCAGCGCCCTGAATATCCTGAAGTGAGTAGTTGGCAACAGCCATCAAAGGAATGATTGCGGTGAAGGCAACAACAAAAACAACCGGTAAAACAAGGAACCAGGCTCTATTGTTTTTCTTTTTTGCATCCATGATTAGTTGCCTCCTTGACTGCTGGGTGACACTGTTGAAACAAATTTTTGGTTCAAGTCATAGACGAAGGCTCGCTTGGGATCGAAACTGAAGGTGGCTTTGCCGCCCACCTTGGCCTCGTAGCTCTCTTCGGTCTTTGCAATGAACTTGAAATCATCCTTGCTCAGGTGGATTAGCTTGAAAACCCCGCGGTCTTCGATGCGATCCACGTTGAACTCCATTCCAGCTTCGGAACTTGGAATCAAAAACTCAGGCCTAACTCCAAAGCGGTGTCTGCCGTTTAGGCCTGCCTTGGCAGCTTTTCCAATTGGTTTGCCGTTATGAGTAAGTTCTGAAGCACTAGCTTCAACATCTAAGAAGTTCATTCCAGGAGATCCAATGAAGTACCCAACGAATTCGTGCTGTGGCTCCAGGAACAAAGATTCAGAAGTGCCCGCCTGAACCAAGCTTCCCTTGTCCATAACCAGTACCTCATCGGCGAAGGTAAGAGCTTCGGTCTGGTCATGGGTCACATATACAACTGTGACTCCGGTAGCTAAGTGCAACCGCTTTAGGCGGTTGCGCAATGTCCACTTGAAGTTCTGGTCGATAACTGTAAGCGGCTCGTCGAACAAGATTGCAGATACGTCTTCGCGAACTAGGCCACGACCTAGGCTGACGATTTGCTGAAGGTCCGAGCGAAGCTTAGAAGGCTTGCTGTCTAGATCGTCTTCGATTCCCAGCAACTCAGCGATTTCTTTTACTCGCTCAGCAATTTTTTCCCTGGGGACCTTGCGGTTTTTTAACGGAAACTCTAGGTTCTTGCGGACGCTCATGGTGTCGTACAAAACTGGGAACTGGAATACCTGAGCGATGTTTCGATCGTCAGTGATGACGTCGGTGACATCCTTGCCGTCGATGAAGACTTTTCCTTCGGATGGCTTTAGAAGCCCCGAGATAATGTTCAAAAGTGTTGTCTTACCGCAACCACTTGGGCCCAGCAGGGCATAAGCCTTGCCATCTTCCCAAGTCATGCTGATTGGGTTTAGGGCGTAGGTCTTACCTCCGTCGTAGGAGTGAGCAACACCTTCTAAGCGAATCTCAGCCATTTACTTAGCCCTTCCGATCGGAGCAAAAATTGCTTTGCCTGAGGTTGAGTCGAATCCGTACAGGTCAGCCGGATCGAAGTAAGCGGTTAGTTTCTTATCCAGGGTAAAGGTCTTGGTTCCTTCAACCTCGATAACCACCTGGTCGCCAGATTCCAAATTGACATGAACGAAAGTTGAGCTTCCGGTCACTTCAGCTAGCTGCACTTGGCAACTGAATGAAACACTGTTTGAACCCTTGGATTCGAGGCTGATCTTGCCAGGCTGAATGCCCAGGGTAATTTGTTGCGCAGAACCTGCGGTGATCTCGGGCCTTGAGAACTTGAAGGTTTCCTTGCCAAAGTTGGCGGTTTTGCCATCGATGTTTGAGCTAAGCAGGTTGATTGGAGGATCAGCCATCGCAATGGCAGCTGCTACTGACTCAGGCTTCTGGTAAATCTCCAGGGCCTTACCGGTTTGAATCAGTCGTCCCTCGTTCATAACAAAGGTGTCGGTTGCAAAATCCAGGGCTTCGGAAGGCTCAGCGGTTGAGTAAATCACAATGGAAGACTCTTTGGCAAAAATACTCTGGAGTTCAGCACGAAGCTGCTCCCTTAGCTTGTAGTCCAAGTTAGCCAGCGGCTCATCCAACAAAACGATGTCGGCTTTACGTGCCAGGGCACGGGCGATGGCAACGCGCTGCTGCTGACCTCCGGAAAGTTCAGCTGGCTTGCGCTTCAAAAATGGACTTAGCCCTAGCAAAGTTGCCATTTCTTCAACCCTGGCAGCTACTTCTTCTTTGCTTGGCTTCTTCTTTGCAGCCAGTAGCGGTGAAGCGATGTTGTCAAAGACAGAAAGAGATGGGTAGTTGATGAATTGCTGATACACAAAGGAAACAGACCGCTGCTGAACCGAGACCTTGGTGATGTCCTGGTCCCCCAGGGTCATAGTTCCGGTGGTTGGCTTTACCAGTCCGGCAATGATTCTCATCAGGGTTGTCTTCCCAGCGGTGGTTGGTCCGATCAGTAAGTTGATTCCGGCATTGAAAGTGGCCGAGAGATCGTAGATGTAATCCTGTGAGTCCTGGCTCAGTGAAACATTGTTTAGAACAAGCTTGGTCATTTTCTACTTCCCATCTCAAGATGTACGCCGGAAACCTCTGCTGAGCTAGTGGATGAGTCCCAGTCAAGAGCTTTTGCAAGAATCGCTGCTAGCTCCTGAAGTACCGCGGTGCTCATAGATCCGGTGAAAGCCAAGTTAGTTCGGCGATTCACCAAATCCTCCAGACGATAGACAGACTCGTACTTTACAAGGAACTCTATCTCGGCGTCAGAGAAGGTCGGGCTATGGGTCAACATCGTCTCTGAGGACTTAGAGATGTGGTCAATGACCGCTTTGGCTCTGGTGCCATAGCGAAGAAGGAGCTGAAGAGCCCGCTGCTTGCCGATTTTCTGGCCATGAGATTCCGCCCAAGCATTTTGACCAGCTTCGCTGGTAGGGAAGTCTTTTCCTCCGCCGATGGCCAGTTTCTCGGTGGACTGAACTCTTGAAACACCGAGCAGTTTCAAAACGTCGGAGCTTAGATGCTCACCTAGGGCTCTAAATGTGGTCCACTTTCCGCCAACTAGGCTAAGAAGTGGAACATCGTTTTCGCCGGAAGTTCTAACGATTCGGTAGTCACGAGAAACTACTCCTGGGTTGATATCCCCGCTTGCCGCTAGCGGCCTTACTCCTGAGTACTTGAAGACAATCTGCTCTTTATCGATTCGAATCTGCGGGAAGACGTAGGCGACCAACTTGAAGAAGTAGTCAACCTCTTCATCGGTGCAAACTGCCGGGACATTCATGTCGTGTGGGATGTCGGTTGTTCCAACCAACACTTTGCCCAGGATTGGATACATCAAAACAATTCGTCCATCGCGGTTTTCGAAGAAGATCTCTCGGTTGTCGCAAGCTTTGAAAAGCTCCTTGTTGTCCAAAACAATGTGTGAACCCTTGGTGCCAGCCATATACCCAGTGTCAAAGCCTAGATTTCTATTTGTCATGTCAGTCCAAGGGCCTGAGGTGTTAACAATCACATCGGCGGTGAATTGAATCTCCTCACCGGTCAACTGATCAGTGAGGGTGGTCTTGCCACCAGAAGAAGCACTTGCTGCAACGTAATTGAAACTTCTGGCGTTTGATCCAGCAGCTAGGCCATCAAACAAAACATCTAAACCGAGGCGTTCTGGGTTATCCATCGCGGCGTCGTAGTAGGTGGCTGTGAACTTTACTTCTTTGTTGAGCGATGGCATTTCTGCCATTGACTTCTTCTTTCCAAGGAAACGATGCCTTGGCATCGTTCCACCGTTTCGACCGAAGGTGTCATACAACATCAATCCGACTTTGATCAGAATCGCGCCGCGCTCTTTTGGTTTTCCCTGGGCGTGAGTGAATAGCCGTATTGGAGCACTTAGCAATCCGGAGAAGATTGAAAAAATTGGCATCGTGGTTTTTAGCGGCTTCACATAGTGAGGGGCTGCGAAAAGCAGGCGATTTCTTTCCTGCAGAGATTCTTTGACCAAACGGATTTCACCGTTTTCAAGATAACGAACGCCGCCATGAATCATGTGTGATGAGGAAGCTGATGCTCCGGAGCAGTAATCATTTTTTTCGACGAGAACTACTTCAACGCCCTGAAGCGCTAAGTCACGGAAAGTTGCCAGGCCATTGATGCCACCACCAATAATCAACACCTGAGCCTTGGGGTTTGCCCGCAACGCATCAATTCGAGCTGACTCGACGGTGTTTTGGCTCATCACCAGATTCTTTCTCCCTTGAAACAACTAGTTCCCTGCAATCTATTGAGTTTTTGGGGGGCTTGACCTTATTTTCTTTGAACTTGCACATATGTGCAATACTTTCGTTATGTTGGAGGAAATCAACGAGAAGTCCAGAGTCCGCCTGGCCCTGAAGGCCGCTCAGCTTTACTATCTTCAAGACCTCACCATGGACGCCATTGGCGATGAACTCAAGGTTTCCCGCTCTTCTGTTTCCCGTCTACTTCAAATGGCCAGAGACCGAGGCATCGTCGAGGTCAAGATTCACTCCCCCGAGGATGCTCCGCGCCGGATGTCAACCGCCATCAAGAACCTTTACGGGGTAAATGCTCACCTGGTTCCGGTTGCAGAAACTGCCTCTCCGATAGACCGATTAGACCGCGTTGCCCTCACCGCAGCTCGAATGCTCGGTAACTTCTTTTTCTCGGGCATGACTATGGGGGTAGCTTGGGGATCCACTACCGCTGCGGTTAGCCGGAACCTTGCTCCAAGACCTTTGAGGGATTCAAAAGTGGTCCAGTTAAATGGTGCTGGAAACACTTTCACCACCGGTGTCACATATAGTGGTGAAATCCTCAGGCGCTTTGGTGAAGCATATGGTGCAGCTGTTGAGCAGTTCCCAGTTCCAGCCTTTTTTGATGACCCAGCTGCCAAGGAGACTCTCTGGAGAGAAAGAAGTACCAAAAGAATTCTCGACATCCAAGCCTCGATGGATGTAGTGCTATTTGGACTCGGTGCCAACAACTCAGAAGTCCCAAGCCAGGTTTACTCAGCAGGTTACATAAGCCCCGCAGACCAAAAAGAACTCGATGACAACGGCATTGTTGGAGACATCGCAACTGTCTTCTATCGAGCTGATGGCTCGTCTAACGGCATTGCAATCAACAATCGCTCCACCGGTCCAAGCCTTGATGTGATCAAGGCTGTGCCAAGACGCATTTGTGTGATTGCTGGTGCCTCCAGATTGCCAAGTCTCAAAGGAGCTCTGGCTGGAAACTACATTTCCGATTTGATCATCGATGACGCAACAGCAGAGCTTCTACTCCAAGACTCCTAGAACCAACCATCCAGCTCGGCTACAGTAATCTCAGACAAGTCTCCGGTTGCTGTGCAACTAGAGTCTTGAAAAAAACCAGATCTTCAAATCATTAGCCGATAGTTTGACCTAACCGCAGGGGTGATCACTTTGAACAAACCAACTAGCCAACAAGTCGGCTCTGGCCCCAAGGCCAGCGTTTTGGTGGTCGGGGGTGTCTCGATCGACCTTGTCACTTTTTCAAAACGTCTGCCTAACCCTGGAGAGAGCATTCTTGGAGATGATTTCAAAATCATCCTCGGTGGCAAAGGCTCCAACCAAGCGGTAGCTGCGGCTTTGGCTGGAGCTCACAGCACTCTAGTTAGCTCCGTGGGAACAGACTTGTTCACTGATTTTGCTAAAGACAACCTGGGAGATTTTGGGGTGGACACCGAGTTCGTAACCCAAGTTGAAGGACCAACCGGAATCGCTCACATCCGAGTGGACTCCTCATCGCAAAACAACATCGTGGTGGTTCCACTGGCCAATTTCAAAATCACCCAGTCCCAGGTTGAAACGGCCCTAGCCAACAGGCCCAATGCCAAAGTCTTACTCACCCAGCTTGAGATTCCGTGGGAAGTAAATCGCCATGCCATTAGCTTGGCTAGGGCCCATGGCCTGATTGTAGTTTTAGATCCTGCCCCAGCTTCTAACCCAGAGCCAACGGCTTGGGATTTAGTGAACATCGTCACGCCAAATGAGTCCGAGGCCGAATCCCTTACCGGTATTGCCGTTAGCGATGAAACATCAGCTTCCAAGGCAGGTGCCTGGTTCCTAGATCAAGGAGTTGAGAACGCAGTTATCACCATGGGTGGTTCGGGCGTTGTTCTAGTAAATCGCGAAGGCAGCAAGTGGTTTAAGGCTCCAAAAGTTGATGCCGTGGATACCACCGCTGCCGGAGATGCATTTGCCGGGTATCTCGGTGCACTGCTGGCTGAAGGAAGATCGCTCGAAGATGCCATTGAAGTGGCAGTCAAGGCCGCCTCAATTTCGGTGACAAAACTAGGGGCTTCATCCAGCCTCCCGACTCGTAACCAGGTGGATAGTTTTTAGATTCTCTAGATGGTCGAGTCAAGAATCCAGTCAAAACCCAGGTCCAACAATTTCTGGTCTGATGTAATCAACTTGGCACTATGCGCTTTGGTAGTGGCCAGAATCAACCTGTCAAAAGGGTCGTGTTTTATAAGGCTTGGGAAAGAGTAAACCTCAGCTGCATCTTCGACCCTTAGCGGCAGTGATCTAGCGTCAAGTTCAGCAAGGAATTCGTACACAGATTTACCAAGATTCAGCTTGCCCTTCATTTGCTTTGCAACGATTTCGAAGACTGAAACAGCTGAAAAGAAAATGTCTGGAGACCTTCGAATTAGGTTCCTGGTGTATTTACCTAATCTATTAGGAAACAAGTTTG
Organism: Actinomycetota bacterium; assembly: GCA_009703455.1. GTDB lineage: Bacteria > Actinomycetota > Actinomycetes > Actinomycetales > Microbacteriaceae > Rhodoluna. The sequence continues at coordinate 1,393 of WLGB01000039.1, read as the reverse complement.
CGGATATTAGGGTGCTCGTATCAAGCAGGAACACTAGTCGATGTACCCAAACTTGCGCCAGATCTCTTCCATCCACCGCTCGGATTCTTCCCACTGCTCCCAAGTGAAATCCGGAGCGTATTTGCGGCCGGAGCCGAGCTTCCGATTCATAACTTTAGGCTTCGCAGCCTGAAGCTCTTGCTCGGTGAGAGCCACAAGCTTCATTACCGGTTTGCCAGCTCTTGAGACAATCACCTGGTCACCTGCGGCAACTTCATCGGCGAGCTTGGACAGGTTAGCCTTGGCGTCGCTTATGTTCACTGTCCGAATCATGCCTTCAGCATAACTTGGCGCAGTTGCGCCAGACAAGAGCTCTAACACTGGCGTTTCCTTATTGAGAAGGTTTTTGTTCATGGGCTAAAGCTAGAAGAAATTAGAAGTTGGTTGGCAGTTTCTTGAGAGGTTGTGGAGAACTCAGGTGAAGATATTTCACTTGTAGGAATCAACGATCCAGTCAAACCCCAAACCTAGTAGTGCTCTGTCGGAGGTAATCAAGGTAGAGCCTGTTGCCATCGCTGTAGCGGCAATCATTCGATCGAAAGGGTCATGCCCAACCAATCCAGACAGCGATGGAAGCTCCATAGCCATCTCTAAGCTAAACCCCGAGGATCTAAAGCCAAAGTCGGGGACCAAGGTATCAATTGGTGACTCTAGTTCGAGCTTCCCCAGCATCTGCTTCACGTAAATCTCAGCAATAGACACAGAGCAGACAATCATCTGGTTTGGTTTCTGAAACAGCCTCATTGTTTTGGTCCCAAGTCGCTTGGGAGTCAAAATGTAGGCAAGGACAACGCTGGTATCCAGAAGATACATCAGGGAAGATTCTTGAAAAGCTTCCGAACATCTTCGTCGAGAGCGTCCCAAGCATCAAGATCAAAGTCAGGATCGTAATGGGCCCATGCTCCAGCTGGAAGGTAAGTCTTTTCGGGCTGCTCACCCGAATCCTCCCTTACTTCCAGGCGAACAAGTTTTAGCACCTGATTCCCGTCCTTGGAAAATATGATTTCCTCGCCAGCCAAAGCCTCGTCGGCAAGCTTAAGAAAACTGCTTCCAGCTTCGCTTATATCTATCGAACGAGTCATAACTTGAGCATAACTTGGAGAGTTCATAGTGGACAAGGACTCAGAGTACGGTTTCTTCTGATTCAGAATTTTTTTGTTCATGGACAAAAACTAGAAGAAATTAGAAGTTGGTTGGCAGTTTCTTGAGAGGTTGTGGAAAACTCCAACTAGCTAGAAGCTATGGTGATGGCCTTCATAACCTCAGCATCGATGTCGGTCTGTAGCTTTTCCAGTACCGCTGGATCAACAGGCGAATCCACGGTGATAACTGAAAGTGCCTTTCCACCTTTTTG
>WLGB01000038.1 GCA_009703455.1 Actinomycetota bacterium | reverse complement strand
TTCTCGATAGCTGCAAAGAAAGCATCCGAGCTGGTCAGATTTCACAACCGTGGTCACCAAGGTAGTGCAATACACACAGGGCAACCCAAAAATTGGTTCGACGTTTCCCCATCCAGGCGCTGAACAACTTGGGCACTCTCGGGAGATTCTTTGTGCTAACAATTTGGCGCAATGCGCAATGTTGAGCATTCGACTCGGACAGTGACTGGCCCGAAGGTCCGTTTCAACAGTGACTTTGCCGCTGGAACCTGCCAGCTTAGAAATTACTTGCTCTAATGTCGCGATGTCTCTAATGCCCTTGACTACCTGTTCGGATCCGGGCTCCTGATTCCTCACAATTAGACCGTGATTCGGGAAGTCAGCTTTGACAAGAAACTTTCTGATGTCATCTCCTGGGCTCAGCTCCAGACGCTGGTTTAAAATGTCACTTGATCGATATGACTCGTGAATTACCACATCAAGTTCCGAGTCAACAAAAACTACTGTTTCGTAATCAGAAATCACAAATGGCACGACCGGATGCGATCCAATTGTGCCTTCGCTTGCTATTGCCAGCGGAGCACCGGTTTGCTCAATGGCTGCTCGAGCCTTGGCTATGGCGGATTCAACCTGCGGGAGCCTCCTTGGGGTTTCTCCGGAGAAAGTTCCGAACTGGTCGGTGTCAACATTTGCCACCTCAACTCTCAGGCCTAGGCTCTCCAGGAATACTGGTGCAATAACGGATTCCTTTCCGTGCATTGTGGCAAGCATCGCCGTCGCACCCAGGTAGCGACTTGCTGTTGGCTTCAAGGCCACTTCCTTTCAAAACCCAGTGCTTGGAACGCTCCAACCGCGGGCTCCTAAGGGAGCTTCAGCCACGAAGAGAGAAAAATTATTCGTGATAATCTTTTCATATAGGGCTTGACTTGTGATGAGAGTGATTTAGATGGCGAAATCCAAGTTGACACACGATTACGTCCTCGACGCCCTTGAAAACGAATCCATAGCTATCCTGCGAGAGACCGCTGCTGCGTTTAGAAGACCTGTCTTGATGTATTCAATAGGCAAAGACTCTTCTGTGCTCCTTCATCTGGCCAGGAAGGCTTTTCACCCATCTGGCCTCCCCTTCCCGTGTCTGCATGTAGACAGCCAGTGGGAGTTCAGGGAAGTTATTGCCCATCGTGACAAAATGGCCGCCGAAATCGGTTTCGAGCTAACGGTTGCCAAAAATGACGAAGGAATTCGTGATGAGGTAAGTCCCATGTCTCACGGAGTTCACGAATACACCAGAATAATGCGAACCGTTCCCCTACTTGCCGAGCTGGAGCGAGGTGGCTATGACGCTGCCATTGGTGGATCGAGACGGGACGAGGAAAAAAGTCGAGCTAAGGAACGTATATTTAGCCTCCGCGAAGAAGGCCAGCGCTGGGACCCCAGGAACCAAAGGCCTGAGCTTTGGTCCTCCTACAATACCGGGCTAGTAAACAATCAAACTATGAGGGTCTTTCCTTTGTCAGATTGGACTGAACTTGACATCTGGCGCTACATTCAACGTGAGAGCATCCCTATTGTTGATCTTTATTTTGCCAGGTCACGCCAGACCATAGTTAGAAATGGTCAGATTCTGGTGCCCGATGATGATCGCATGCCTCTTTTGGATGGGGAGGAGCTCGAAGAAAGAATGGTTAGATTCCGAACTTTAGGCTGCTATCCGGTCACTGGTGCTGTTGAGTCAACCGCAACTAACATGGACGAACTGCTCAAGGAGATGGAGCTCACCAGAGCGAGCGAGCGATCGGGTCGAATGGTAGATGGTGATCGTGAAGAGTCCATGGAGGCCAAAAAGCGCTCAGGGTACTTCTAGTCAAATGATTGAGTAATTAGCTTTCGGGGTAGTGACAAGCTACCTGGTGAGACTTGGTTCCAATCAACAATGGCTCGTCGGTTCGGCAATTATCTTGAGTTTTCCAGCATCTGGTGTTAAACCGGCAACCGCTTGGAGGGTCAATAGGTGAAGGAACATCGCCTTCCAAAACTATGCGCTCTGAACCTCTTTCACCTTTGATCCGTGGGGCAGAACTAATTAGAGCCTTGGTGTATGGATGCGAAGGGTTATTGTAAATTTCATTAGTGGGTCCGATCTCTACAATCTTCCCGAGATACATAACCGCTACTCGGTCTGAAATATGACGAATGACATTTAGGTCGTGAGCGATAAATAAGTACGAAACACCCAGCTTCTTTTGGAGGTCCTTTAGAAGATTGATTACTTGAGCCTGTATAGAAACGTCTAGTGCAGAAACAGGCTCATCGCAGATAATCACTTTCGGATTAAGAGCTAGCGCGCGGGCGATTCCAATACGCTGGCGCTGACCACCAGAAAATTCGTGTGGGTAGCGGTTGTAGTGCTCGGCGTTCAGGCCAACCATTGTCAGTAGCTCACGAACGCGAGCCTCCCTACCGCCTTCCGGATTGACATCCTGAACTACCATGGGTTCAGCGATGAGCTCCCCAACAGTTTTTCTTGGGTTCAAGCTTGAGTACGGGTCCTGAAAGATTATTTGAATTTCTCTTCTTGCCAACCTGAGCGCTTTCCCTTTTAGCTGCGCCAGGTCTTTGCCTTCCAGCTCAATGGATCCGGAAGTGGGATCAAGAAGCTTAATGGCAAGCCTCGCAAGGGTAGTCTTGCCACAACCAGACTCTCCAACGATCCCCAAAGTTTCCCCAGCGGCCAGTTCCAAAGAAACCCCGTCAACGGCATGAACAATCTTCTTACTCTTTCCACCTAGGTTGTTCTTGGCAGGAAAATGCTTGACTAAATTGCTTATTTTTAGAATCACTTGGCTGACTTTCGCTCTAACAACTTCGATCTTCCTGAAGCTGGCAAGAAACAGGCGCTGGAATGGTGACTTGAGGTTTCAACTAGCGCAGGCGCCTTGCTGTCACAAGGCATGCCGTCCTTGTTGGCCCAGGTGCACCGAGGTGCAAAGGAACATCCTGATGGAAGGTCGGCTGCCGATGGTGGAGTCCCTGGAATAGGGATTAGTTCCGAATCCATGTCTTGGTTACCAACAAGCGAGTCAAGCAGACCTTTGGTGTATGGGTGTTCGGGAGATTTAAATATTTCATCAGCGGAAGCTGTCTCCACGGCCTTCCCCGCATACATAACAATGACGTCATCACAAACCTCACTAACAACACCAAAGTCGTGTGTGATGAGGATGATTGCCATGTTGTTCTCTTTTTGAAGTCTCTTCAACAGCTGAAGGATCTGTGCTTGAACAGTAACGTCTAAGGCAGTGGTTGGCTCATCTGCAATCAGCAGCTTGGGGCGATTGATAAGAGCCATAGCAATCATGATTCGCTGACGCATTCCACCTGAAAACTGGTGCGGGTAGTCATTAATTCGAGTTTTGGGAGATGGAATACCCACCTCTGTCATTACCTTTACGGCTTCTTCGAGGGCTTCGGCCTTTTTTGCCCCAGTGTGATGAACTAAGTAACTTTCCGCAATCTGATCGCCTACTTTATAAAATGGATGCAGCGACGAGAGCGGGTCCTGAAAGACCATCGCGATTTCTTGCCCTCTTATACTTCTTAGGCTCTTTTCGTCTTCGTAGTCAATTGCATTTCCATCAAACCAAACGCTTCCAGTAAGTTCGACATTTTCGCCAGCAACGAGTCCCATGATTGCTTGGGCGGTGACCGACTTTCCAGATCCAGATTCACCTACGAAGCCAAGAGTTCTGCCGCGCTCAAGCTCGAAGCTCACGCCATTCACCGCTTGAACTGTTGAGTCGCTCAGCACAAAGGAAACGTCTAAGTTTTCGACCTTTAGAAGGCTCACTGGATACTCACCCGAGGATCTAGTACCGCATAAATGATATCCACAACGGTGTTTGCAAGGATGATAAAAGCCGAAGTCAAAATTACAGTGCCCGCTATCACCGGGAGGTCTGATTGACTGATAGCGGAAAAGGTGAGCCTGCCGAGGCCGGGTATCGAGAAAATTGCCTCAGTCACGATTGCCCCTCCAAGCAGCCCTGCCAGGTCAATACCAGCAATGGTCACAATTGGTGTGAGAGCGGATCGAAGGACATGCTTTCTTACAACAACTCCCGGGGACAGGCCTTTAGCCTTTGCTGTGCGCACGTAATCCTCGTTCATGGTTTCCAAAATTCCGTCTCGAGTAAGCCTCGCATAGACAGCTGAATACAAAAGAGCCAGAGTGATCCAAGGAAGTAGCATATTTAGAAACCAAAATAGGGGGTCTCTATCAAACTCGACGTATCTGGGCGCCGGAAATATCGGAATCCAGAAAACAAATGTAAATATAAGTAACAAACCTGTAAAAAAGGCCGGCAAGCTGGTGCCTACCAAGGCAAACCCTATTCCCAGCCGGTCTTGCCACTTGCCGCGCTTGAGCGCCGAGATTATGCCAATTCCTAGCCCCATCACAATCCAAAGCACGAACGCGCCAGCGGCCAGTTGAGCAGTCGCCGGAAGTGCCCGTCCAATTAGCACCGTTACTTCCTCACCCTTATTGAACGAGTAACCAAGGCAAGGTGCGTCGCAATCAAAGGTTGCGGTTCCGCTTCCGTAGGTTCTCCCGGTGAATATTCCAGAAACAAATACTCCGTATTGTTCAAGCACAGGCTTGTCGTACCCAAGTCGAATTCGGTTTTGCTCAATCACCTCGGGGGTACAGTTTTTACCACAGGTGAGAGCCGCCGGGTCAGATGGTAGTGCGCTAAAAAGCAAAAAAGTAATAATGCTTACACCAAAAAGCAGGCCCACCATGGTGGACAATCTTCTGGTTATAAACCTTAACATTTTGCTCCTTTGCATTTTTACTTGAGTCTGGGGGTGCCCAAAGGGGCACCCCCAGACTCAAATTGTGTTACTTAACGGACAAGGTTGATAGGTTGTACCAACCGTAGGCATCCCAGAAGTAAGCTCCCTGAACACCGGTTCCGTGAATGTACTGGCTTCTACCGAAACGAGTTGGGACAACCCAAACTCGGTCCATAGCTAGCTGGTTTCCAGCTGCCCATAGAGCACCCTGTGCTTCGCGGTTAACTTCTGCCTTTCCATTGGCAACAATATCAGCGAATTCGGCATAAGCTTCTGCGTCACCCTCTGCTGCGTGAGATAGGTCGAAGCCACCGTCTGGTGTGAATAGCGCTGGCACAACAGTAGATGCGTTCAACCAGTCTGGACCCCAACCAGCGGTTGATAGGTCGCCTTGTGAGTCTCCTAGAACAATGCCGTAGTACTGTCCAGGCTCGATTGGGTTCGGAACAATCTTGATACCGGCGTTAGCCTCAAGTGAAGATACCCAAACGCCGGCAACCTTGTCAGCGGCGTCAGAGACGGCGTAGTCGAAGGTCAATCCAGTGGTTGTGGCCTTGGCGTAAACCTCAGGACAAGCAGTCTTTGCCTTGTCCATCCAGGCTGTAGCCAACTCCTTGCTTCCGGTTACAACTAGGTCGTCGTAGCCGGTTACCTTTTTGTAGTCCAGTGGAAGGTTTGGCTTGATAACGCCATCACCTAGGTCACCGGCAAACTTACCACCGGCAAGAGTTAGAAGTGCATCGCGGTCTAGACCGTAGTACAACGCCTTACGTACCTCAACACAAGGAACTGTCTTAGTGTTTACGGCAGTGTAACGCGAGTAAGGGTCGTAAGCGTCGATAGCGCGCTTGCTTAGCTCTGGGTCATCAAATACTCGACCTAGGTTTTCTAGCTGAATTCCATAGGAAATGGCGTTAGCATCTGGTCCACTGCTGGCAATGATTCTTTCATCGATTACCTTAGGATCCAAAGCAAACTCCATCACAATCTGGTCTGGGTATGCCTTGCGGATTGGGTCAGAAGCTGGGTCCCAGTTTTCGTTGCGAACTAGAACTAGCTCACGACCTTTTTCATAGGTCTCAATCTTGTAAGGACCGCTTGCAAGTGGGCGGTCGTCGTAAGACTCTCCGGTGTCTGCAGAAGCAGGCACTGGAGAAGAGATCAGTAGCGTGAAAGCGCCGTTGAAGTCAATGACTGGCTTGTTCAAGCGAATAACCATGTTCTTGTCGTCGGTGCACTTGAATGCATCGTCATACAATTCCTGGCCTTCACCCGTGTATGGGCCTTTGTAAGCTGAGGCACCGTCTTCGCCGACAGGGATATCAAGGTAAGACACCATGAATGCCGGTCCATCAGTAATTACGTCAGTAGCAAAGCTGCGACTCATGCCGTACTTGACGTCGTCACAAACGATGGCAGAGCCATCTTCGTAAGTGATTCCATCTCTTAGAGTGAACTCCCATGTCTTTCCAGCGTCACTGGTACGTCCAGTGTCGGTGGCTAGGTCGGGAATAATGTTGCCTTTCTCGTCATAAGTGACCAACGCACGGTGAATTGTTGCGCCTGCGAAGGCCATGTCTGCACCAGTGTAGTTACGTTGTGGGTCTAGGTGGAGAATCTGCTCTGCATTAGTCAACACATACAGAGTTCCTCCCGCTTCACCAGCGCCTCCGCCTGCTGCACATCCAGCAAGCAGAGCCGTTGATGCTAGAACTACTCCAACTTTCATTGCAGTTTTTCTCATCCTGTTAGCTCCTTTACTTCATTTCTATTTGTGTGAGACTCGCATCTCATTCAAGGGCCCAATGGTGGGTACTTGAAACTTACCTTATCGACTTAGGATCTAGAGCGTCCCTGATTGAGTCCCCCAGCAGGTTAAATGCCAAGACCACCGCAAACAGGGTTAGGCCAGGGAAAAACAGATAGCTGGGCACGACTCGGAAAAAGCTCACGCTGTCGGCCAGCATTGCACCCCACGTGGGGGTCGGTGGAAGCACTCCAACTCCTAAAAACGCAAGTGTGGCCTCGGTGGCCACATATGAAGGGAGTGTTAGAGACCCGTAGATGGTGATGGGGGCCCATAGATTCGGAAGAATCTGACGGAACATAATTCGGAAAGGCCCCGCTCCCATGGAAATCGATGCCTCGACAAATTCCTTTTCCCGAATGCTAATTACCTGACCTCGGATAACACGCGCAATAACAGTCCAACCAAAAAATGACAGTACCAAAATGATATAGGTGACTCGCGCAGGGTTCCCTTCTGGAATGCCCAAAGAGACTAGCCTCTGGGTAAGTGGGTTTGAGAGAGAGAGAATAAGAAGAAGCACAGGAAAAGCCAACATTAGGTCAATTCCAGTGGAAATGAATTTATCCACAATTCCTCGGAAGTACCCTGCAATCAGTCCAATTACGACCCCAATGGCCATTGTGATTGTTGTAGCCACTATGGCAATCAACAAAGAAAGTTGCATACCCGTTAGAAGCCTGGCAAGGATATCTCGGCCGGTGCCTGGCTCCACACCAAAGGGGTGTGTTAGAGAAATTCCTCCAATTCCCTTGGGTAGTCCCGCGGTATTCGGATCAAGAGTGTCTTTGTAAAATGTGTAGGCGTCAAGATTTAAAATTCCCAGAATAATTGGAGAGAATGCCGCCAGTAACACGATAACCAGCGCAATTGTGAGTGAGGCCTTACCAACTCGATCTCGTTTGAACCTAGACCACGCAAGGGCACCTTGCGACAGGTTTCCTGATGCCATCGAATCGACGCTTTCTATAAGGGACTATCTCGCCCAACATTACAACATTTAGCAAGGATGCGAATCATCAAGGCAGCCAGGGATCTGGCTGGAACCACGTAATTTGCCCAAATGTTTGCCACCGAGTCCACTTCCAAGCTTGGTCACGGTGCGTGGCCAGTTTTCTTGACTTTTGCGGTGCTTTTCATACGGGGAGCAGAGCCGAGGTCTATCAGGTCCAAAATGGCCACTTAGGCTTCCCAGCCCTGATTTTGCGGAAAATGGGCGGAGCAGCTGATGACTCTTTGGGCATTAGGATTACTGAAAGTATCATAATAAGTGAGACCTTTCCAGGTCGACTTCTTTTGAATCAAGGCCAGGAATAAACAGCCCAGGAAAGACTGTCTTGTGCCATAGGTGACCTCCTTATGACTTGTTTAGATGACAACCTTTTTGCTCTACCTACCAAATAGAGGGTCCATATGCTCAAATCCATTCGGGAACTAGCCCGTATACCCTACTTTTCAAACATGTTCGTCGCCAGGTCAATCTCAAACTTAGGAAACGGTGTCTCCCCGGTGGCCCTGGCCTTTGGGGTACTTGCCATCGAGGGGGCCGACGCGGTCTCACTTAGCCAAGTCATGGTTGCAAGGACTCTCCCGATTTTGTTGCTCATGATAGTAGGAGGAACTTTCGCCGACCGCTACGGCAGGGCTAAGGTCATGGGATATGGCGACATAAGCCTAAGCGTTTTGATATTTGTTGCTGCCGCCTCATTCATCCTGGACTCCCCAACTGTTCTATTGCTTGTTGTCGTGGGAATCCTCTCCGGAATCTTGAATGGAATCTGGTATCCAGCATTTGCTGGGATGACGCCGTTGATTGTCCCTGCAAACAAGCTTCAAAGCGCCAATTCGATAATTGGGTTGGGAAGCAATCTTTCATTTTTAGCTGGCACTGTGCTGGGAGGCTTAATCGTCGCGTTCTATGGTGTGGGCTGGGCGCTAGCGTTTGACGCCCTTACTTTCTTAGTCGCGGGAGCACTAATTTTGCCAATTTCCAAACTTCCGCAAGCTGGCAAGGTTGAAAAGGGAGAAAAAACCAACTTTATAAGGGATCTGAAGGAAGGCTGGGTGGAGTTTTCTTCCCGCGGTTGGCTAGTAGCTGTCGTGATCGGCTTTGGGTTTGTAACCTTTGCATTTGAAATGAACTGGGCCGTTCTCGGAGCTTTGCAATCCCGAGATGCCTTTGATGGTGCAATTAGCTGGTCTCAGATTTTGGGTGCCATGAGCTTAGGCTTTGTGCTTGGCGTGGTTATTGCAAATAAATCCCGACCAAGACGCCCGCTGGTGACCTCAATGGCCATGACCTTGTTCATTCCTTTGTTCCTGTTTGCGTTTGCCATCCCGCTGCCTTTTCCAATCGTGCTTTTGACTGCGGTAGGCGCCGGAGTTGGGATTGACTACTTCTATGTTTTGTGGATGACCACTGTTCAAACTAAGGTTCCTGAAGAGTCTCTTTCTAGAGTAAATTCCTATGATGGTTTCGGGTCGTTCTTACTCGGACCGCTTGGCATCGCTTTGGCTGGGCCACTGGTACTGATCTATGGCCTGCAACCAACCATGCTTGTCAGCGCGTCTGTTGCCCTGGTTGGAATTCTTGCAACTTTTCTCGTACCAAGCGTTCGTAAGCTCGAAGCTGAAACCTACTCAAAGAACTAGCTCTATCAAGAAAGGAACTGCGCCGTGAACACAAAAGAACTAATGAATTTACAGGATGGACGAAAACTTGAGGTCATTTATAACTCAGGCGACCTAACAAGTGCAGTTATCTTCCATCACGGTACGCCCTCGGATGCCAACTTATGGAACAGCTGGCTTACTTTTTTGGAAAGCAAAGGAATCGGAGCCATCAGCTTTAGCCGTGCCGGCTATGGCAACAGTCACAGACAACTTGGCAGAACGGTAGTGAGTGTCAACGAAGACGTTCAAGAGCTCATAAAACGTTTTGGGGTCGAAAGATTTGTTGCGGTGGGATGGTCAGGTGGAGGCCCGCACGCCATCGCCAACACATTGCTAAGAAAATGTAAGGGGGCACTTACTCTTGCCGGGGTTGGAGCCTACGGAGTGTCAGATTTGAATTTTCTAGAAGGCATGGGCGAAGAAAATGAAATTGAATTCGGTGCAGCAGTGGCTGGCGCATCTGAACTCACAAAGTGGATGGACACTAACGCGGTAGATTTTGCGAAAGTCACAGCTGAAGACCTAAAGCAAGCCTTGGGTGGTTTGATATCACAACCCGACAAGGACCTTTTATTCGACAGCTATGCCAATGAAATGGCAGCCACCTTCCAAAGCGCGTTAGAGCACGGGTACTGGGGATGGTTTGACGATGACATGGCATTTGTTCAAAACTGGGGTTTTGAGTTATCAGAAGTTGAAAGGCCAGTGGAGCTATGGCAAGGCGACCAAGATCTAATGGTTCCTCATGCTCACGGAATCTGGCTAGAAAAGCACGTGCCAAATGCAAAATTGGTGTTTAAGCCAGGCGAGGGACACTTGTCCCTCGGAGAAAACTCTAAAGAGGAGATCTCGAAGGCGATAGTTGCAATGCTTGAGCGTTCATGACCAGCAGGGGAATTTTTTTCTTGGGTAGGGATTAAGGTTCTTTAAGCTGTGAACGACGGATTATGAGTTTCAAGAACAGAGTCTTGGATGGAAGTAGTTTTTCTCGGTTCACGATGCAATCTCCAAAAAACTTTGATAGTTGGGGCTTCCTACACCCCTATTTCTCCGTCAATCTTGGCCAACTAGCCAATATTTGTTTTGGCCCAATACCTACGCAATAGACCGTCAGGACCCGGGACTATATTCTCTAGGACACCACCAGCAAATTCAATGACTTTAGCTGATACGAAATTCGAATCTTTGCAAGTCAGTAGGGCATGATCTATTCCAAGAGAAGAACAAATTTTAAGGCCTTCCCCCAACAAAAGTTTTGCGTACCCCTTGCGTCTGAATTCTGGCCTAACCGCGTAACCGATATGGCCCCCATAAGTGCTCAACCATTCATTCAGCTCGTGACGAATTGAGACTCGCCCCACAATGTCACCGCCTATTTCAAGGACTAAAAAGG
>WLGB01000037.1 GCA_009703455.1 Actinomycetota bacterium | reverse complement strand
CTGTCTAATCCAATTTGCTCTCTTCACTTCATTTGGCAAGCCAAATAAAGCCAAGAGGTTCTTGGCATCGACATTGTGCACGCTGTTGAGTTCTCAAGGATCGGATGCGTCCGGGAATCGATTTTCACATCGACCTCCGGAGCTACTTTTCCAAAGTCACCATGACAAAAAACTGCTAAAAACCAAAGGCTTCTAGCGAGTGCTCGATATGGCGGACTTTCAATCTTAGGCGCGAAATTCCAGGCCTGCAAGGGCTAGTTTTTCACGGAGATTGGCTGCACTTGAGCCGGATTTCTAAGCAGATTTCCAAGCTTTGGACAACTTCTCAAGAGTACGCTGTCTAAGCCTGTAATGTCAAATCAAATAGGGCTTTTTGGGGTTTATTTTGGCAATATATATTTAGCCGAGAAAGACGGCAGCGAGGGTTTTTTTGCCCCGACGAAGCACTGCACAGTTCCCAGCCAAAGTCTGTTCAAATATGGCGGCTTCATCCTCAACTTTTTGATTATTGAGATAGACCCCACCTTCCTTGATAGCCCTCCTGGCCGAGGACAAGCTTGATTCTAGGCCGGTGTCTACCAGCAGCTGCGCCACGGGTGTCCCCTTGGGTGCTTTGGTACTGGGAAGCTCAGACAGGGCCGAAAGTAGGTCTGCCTCGTCAAGCTCCGATAACTCAGCCTGGCCAAACAGAGCTTTCGAGGCGTAAATGGCTGCCTCAGCCGCTTCCGGAGAGTGAACCAAACTGGTCACTGACAGCGCCAGAGCACGCTGAGCCTCACGTAAGTGAGGAGCCGAGGCCACCTGCTCGGCCAAAGCTTCGATTTCAGCCTTCGTTAGAAACGTGAACACCTTTAGGCGATCCACCACATCAGCGTCTTCAACGTTTAGCCAGAACTGGTAGAACGCGTAAGGGCTAGTTAACTCCGCGTCCAACCAAACAGCGTTGCCCTCACTCTTTCCAAATTTCTTACCATCAGAGTTTGTAATCAAAGGAGTTGCCATTAAGTGAACGCTTTTGCCTTCTACCTTATGGATTAGGTCCGAGCCAGAAGTTAGATTTCCCCATTGGTCGGACCCTCCAATTTGAAGGGTGCAGTTGTTCCTCCTGAAAAGTTCCAAGAAATCAAAGCCTTGGAGTATCTGGTAGCTGAACTCTGTGAAGCTTATGCCGTGCTCTGAATTTAGTCTTGCACTAACGGCTTCTTTGGAAAGCATTTTTCCAACCCGGAAGTGCTTTCCAATTTCACGAAGAAAATCAATTGCACTCAGTGGCTGCGTCCAGTCAAGGTTATTGACCAAGCTGGCAGGATTGTTTCCGTCGAAAACCAAAAACCTCGAGGCCTGTTTGGAAAGTTTGTCGACCCACTCGGCAACTGTTTCTTTGGTGTTTAGTTGGCGCTCGGATGTTGGACGTGGGTCACCAACTAATCCAGTTGATCCACCAATCAAAACAATCGGAATGTGACCGGCAAGCTGCAGCCGACGCATCACTAACAGCTGAACCAAGTTTCCAAGGTGCAAGCTTGGTGCGGTGGGGTCAAAGCCGATGTAAAAAGTTAACTTTCCCGAATTAAGAACATTTGACAGTTCCGCCTCGTCGGTAGAAAGAGCAACTAAACCTCGCCAATTTAGCTCTTCCCATAAACCAGTGAAGGAAGAGTCGTTTGATTGAGAGTTCAGCGTCATTATTTTCTAACCCAACTCTTCCGCAGCTCGCTGATCTGTTCCAGTACGCGAGGCAAGGATGTGGCTCCAGCGCCATTTCGTGACTTTATAGAACCAGATACCGACATAACATCTCGAACCTCTGGTGTGAGGAACTTCGATATTTTTGCCATCTCACTGTCTGGAACTTCGTGTAGCCCGAGTGAGTTCTTCTCGCAGTAAGAAACTAACTTGCCGGTAATTTCGTGAGCTTCACGAAATGGAACCCGCTGCTTTACAAGCCACTCTGCTACATCGGTTGCAAGCGAGAAACCGGCTGATGCTTGCCTCTCCATGCGGTCAACATCAAATTTCATTGTTGCAACCATTCCGGAAAATGCTGGTAGTAAAAGCTTCAGTGTGTCAATGGAATCAAACACCGGCTCCTTGTCTTCTTGCAGATCACGGTTGTAGGCCAGCGGTAAACCTTTCATTGTTGCGAGCAAGCCTGTCAGGTTTCCAATTAGTCGACCAGATTTCCCGCGTGCCAGCTCAGCAACATCTGGATTCTTCTTCTGGGGCATGATTGAGGACCCAGTTGAGTAAGCGTCATCGAGTTTGATGTAACCGAACTCGGTGGTTGCCCAAATAATTATTTCCTCCGCAAAGCGAGAAAGGTTTATTCCTATCAGGCTCATTATGAAATTGAACTCGGCAACCACATCTCTAGATGCTGTCCCGTCGATGGAGTTTTGCGTGGTTGACGAAAAGCCAAGCTCGGTGGCAACCAAAATTGGATCTAGCCCAAGGCTCGTGCCAGCTAACGCTCCAGCACCGTAGGGTGACACATCTACTCGCACCCTCCAGTCGCGAAGCCTCTCTAGGTCGCGCACCAGAGGCCAAGTGTGGGCCAGTAAATGGTGGGAAAGCAAAACGGGCTGAGCATTTTGCATGTGCGTTCTACCTGGCATTGCCGAACCTAAGTGCTCTTGGGCGCGGTTGGAAATCACTTCAATCAACTCTCGAACCAATTGATCAATTACCTCAGCTTCGTCCTTCAGATAGGAACGAATCAAAGTTGCAATCTGGTCATTTCTTGATCGTCCCGCTCTAAGCTTCCCGCCCAATTCTGCTCCAGCAATCTCGATTAGGCCTCGCTCAAGGGCTGAGTGCACATCTTCGTCTTGCTCCTTTGGCGCAAAGCTTCCCGCTTGAACTCGTTCGAGTAGTTGGTCAAGTACTTTTTTTAATCGTTCAGCCTCGTCATTGTTCAGATACCCGGCGGAAAAGAGAGCTTTTAGGTGTGCCCTAGAACCTGCGATGTCATACTCGGCCAACCGCCAGTCAAAGTGAGTGGATTTACTCAGAGCAGCAACAGTGTCGGCTGCCGACGATTCGAATCTGCCGCCCCACAGTGAACCAGGCTTAGTTTCATTTTCCATGCGAACGCTTCGCCGAAATCTTGCTCGGGAGTGCCCAGAGTTCGATAAAGCCCTTGGCCAGGCTTGAATCGAAACTGTCGCCAGTGTCATAGGTGGCCAGGTTGAAATCGTAAAGACTCTCTTCGGAGCGCCGCCCAGTGACAACTGCCCGGCCTCCGCGAAGCTTTAGACGAATATCTCCAGAAACGTACTTCTGGGTGTGGTCGATGAACACATCTAGCGAGCGCTTTAGATCCGAGAACCAAAGCCCCTCGTAAACCATGGTCGACCACTTGTCCTCTATGCCTTTTTTGAATCTGTTGACATCGCGCTCTAGCGTCAGGTTCTCCAGCTCCTCGTGAGCCTGAATCAAAGCGATTCCAGCCGGAGCCTCGTAAATCTCTCTTGACTTGATTCCAACTAGCCGGTCTTCGACGATGTCGATTCGACCAACCCCGTGCGCTCCGGCTAATTCGTTCATCTTCTTGACCACTTCAATAGCACTATAGGAAACCCCGTCGATTGCAACCGGGATTCCTTGGTCAAACTTGATAACGACCTCTGTGGCATCACGAAGGACATCTGGGTCTGCGGTGTAGGTGTAGATATCCTCAATTGGTGCATTCCAAGGGTCCTCTAGAAAACCGGTCTCAACAGCCCTTCCCCAGACGTTTTGATCGACTGAGTAGGGACTCTTTTTTGACTGCGCAATTGGCAAGTTGTGTTCCGTGGCGTACTCAATCGCTTTGTCTCTGGTGAGGGCTAAATCACGAATTGGAGCGATGGATATAAGGTCTGGGGAAATAGCAGCAACCGAAGCCTCGAAGCGGACTTGGTCATTGCCTTTGCCGGTGCAACCGTGCGCCACGGTATCGGCACCGAGTTCCTTGGCAGTTTTAGCTAAGTACTTAGCAATTAGCGGTCGTGACAGGGCAGATACCAACGGGTAGCGCTTTTGGTACAAGGCGTTAGCTTTTAAAGCGGGCATGATGTAGTCATCAGCAAATTCTGATTGAGCATCAATGACGACAGATTCAACTGCACCACAATCCAGGGCTCGTTGCCTGATTACTTCCATGTCTTCGCCACCTTGGCCAACATCAATGGCCATGGCAACAACTTCTTTGCCAGTAGCATCCTTCAGCCAGCCGATCCCAACCGAGGTGTCAAGACCCCCAGAATATGCCAGAACCACGCGCTGGGCCATTTTTCTCCTACTTTTTCAAAAACTAACCCGCAAACTCTCGGGAATATTTCAATCTTAGGCTTTGGATTGCTCCGCTAGCCAAACCATCAAGGCCTTTTGGGCATGAAGGCGATTTTCCGCCTGATCCCACACCACCGATTGCGGACCTTCTAACACTTCCGCAGAGATTTCATAGCCACGGTAGGCAGGAAGGCAGTGAAGCACGATTGCCTCGGGCTTGGCATTGCTTAGTAGTTCACGATCTAGAGTAAAACCTGGAAATTCTTGAAGCTTTTGTTGCTTTTGGTCCTCTTGGCCCATTGAAATCCAGGTGTCGGTAGCAACCACGTCGCAATCAACTAGCGCGAGCCTCGGGTCGGTGTAAACATCAATTGAGCCACCGGTCTGAAGGGCAATTTCCTCAGCTCTTCTATAAACGTTTGGGTTTGGCTGGTAGCCGGCCGGGCCAGCCACCCTGACTTTCACTCCCGCCGTGACGCCTGCGAGCATATAAGAGTGACTCATGTTGTTAGAAGCGTCCCCGATGTAAGCCAGAACCTTCCCTGACAGACCCCCAAGTTTTTCACGGATCGTCATCAGGTCCGCAAGTAGCTGGCAGGGGTGAAACTCATCACTCAAACCGTTAACTACCGGCACCTTTGAGTTCGCGGCCATTTCTTCAAGACCGCTCTGTGAAAATGTTCGCCAAACAATCATGGCAACCTGCCGTTCTAGAACTTTTGCTGTGTCGGCTATCGACTCCTTACCGCCAAGTTGAGTTGTTGTCGAATCCACAATCAATGGCGACCCGCCTAAGTCTGAAACTCCAACAGAAAAAGAAACACGCGTGCGAGTTGAGGTTTTATCAAAGATTAGGGCAATCGTTTTGGGCCCCTCAAAAGGCCTAGCCGAATATGGGTTGCTCTTGAGCTTCATCGCAAGATCCAAAATTTCAGACTGCTCACTAGGAGAAAGATCGTCGTCGCGCAGAAAATGACGGGTCATAGCAACTATCCTCTCGAAGTTTCTAAGTTAGCACCAAGGTGCCGGCACCGCTGAAAGTCAAAATCTTAAACACAATCCAATGCGGCGCTGGTCAATCAGACATGTGAAGTCTTGGTGAAACACAACCAAGTACATCAACTTGACACCTACGTAACCGCCAGCTCCTAAAATTGCAACACTCAAAGCCATTTCGGACCCCCTACGTGCTAATCGTCTACGAGCGAATCTCCGCGTCAAATCTCTGTCTGGCCAGCTCAACGCCAGCATCACGAGACTCACTCGCCTCAGCCTGAGTCAAAGTTCGATCCATCGCCCTGAAACGAAGTGAGAAAGTCAGTGACTTGGTACCCTCTGGAACGTTTGTCCCTCGATAGTCATCAGTCAATGTGATCTCCTCGAGAAGCTCCCCCGCCCCTTCTCGAACGGCTGACAAAACTTTGGCGGCTGGAGTCTCAGATTTGACAACCAGTGACAGATCCTGGGTTGCAGCCGGAAGAGTGCCAAGTGGTTTGGCAGAAACTGAATCAGGAGCTGTGGCGAAAAGAGCGTCAAGGTTGATCTCAAATACGCCGACTGTTCTTGGAAGATCGCTGGCCTTGCTGACTGCAGGATTCAGTTCGCCTACGAAACCGACGCTTTCGCCGCCAACCATTAAGTCTGCAGACCTTCCGCTGTGCAAACCCTTTGGCTTCGACTGACGCAATTCAAATTCAACTCCGACTGCTTGGCCCACTAGTCTTGCGGCCTGAAGAGCATCTTCAACTCCCGCTGAAATTGCTTTGGAACCTGGTTGCTGACCTAGCCTCGATCCTAAAAACAGGCCCGACAAATGTTTTGGCTGTTGTGGTATTCCAGCTTCCAGCGCGGCAATTTGCTCGGGGCTAGGTTTGCTGCTGGTTTCCGGAAAAACTGGCGTCTTGGTATTTGCGGCAATAAATACTGAGCCGTGTTCGACAAGAGCTAGCTCTGTTAGACCGCGTGATAGATTTCTGCGCGCGGTTTCGATTAGACCAGGAATAAGACTTATTCGAAGTTGGGCCGCTTCCTCCTGAATCGGATTTGCAAGCGTCACTGCCTTAGCCGAATCACCAAACAGGTCATTCGAACCGGAAGAAACAAACGGATAGCTAAGTACCTCGGTGCAGCCTGCGGCTGCAAGTGAGTTCAGAGCAGTCCGCCTAAAGGACTGCTCGCGAGTCAGCCCGCGTCCAGGAGGGGCAACCGGAAGTCTAGAGGGAATTCTGTCGTAGCCAGTAATGCGTGCAATCTCTTCGACAAGGTCTGTCTTATGTGTAAGGTCCGGACGCCAGCTTGGAATAACTACCTTTAGTCCCCCATCGGAAGCACTTATCTGACACCCAATTTCGGTAAGAACTTTTTCAATCTCCGCGGCACCGTATTCAACACCGACCAGCTCATTGGCAAAACCTTTGGGCAGGAAGATCTGACTGGGTTCATCGAAGTTTTCAAATGTTGCACCGATTGAGCTGGATGCTGCCCCTGCGTGAGTTTCAAGCAGGTGAACTACTCGGGCCGCAGCAATTTCTCCAACTTTTGGATCCACCCCGCGTTCATACCTTTTGGACGCTTCAGAGAACAGTTTGTGCCTCCGAGCCGAACGTGCGATGGAAATACTGTCAAAGTGAGCCGCTTCAATCAAGATATTTTTAGTGCTGTTTGAAACCTCTGTCGATGCGCCGCCCATCACTCCCGCTAGACCAATAGGTCCAGACTCGTCAGTAATTAGAAGGTCTTCCTCGTGAAGCTTGCGCACTTGCCCATCTAAAGTCTTTAACGTCTCACCTTTTCTAGAACGGCGAACGGTAAGGCCCCCTTTGATTTTGTCGAGGTCGTAAGCGTGCACGGGTTGGCCAAGTTCGAGCATCACGTAGTTTGTGATGTCCACAGGAAGCGAAATGGATCTCATTCCTGCAAGCTTCAGTCTGGCGCGCATCCAAGTTGGAGTTGGCTTGGAAGCGTCGACCCCTGTTGCGGTTCGAAGAATAAAGCTCTGAGAAGTTTTTCTTCCGCGAATCGGTGCGCCGTCTTGGACAGCCAGCCCGAAACCCTCTCCTGCAACCGGTTTGACGTTTCCGACGGGGTCTTGGTACTTGCTTCCGGTGGCGTGCGAATATTCCCTTGCAACGCCCCGAATGGAAAGACAATATCCTCGGTCTGGCAGTACGTTAATTTCCGCGGCACTGTCGAACAGGCCTAACAGCTCAATTGCGTCAGTTCCAACTTCTGGGTCTAAGTCCATCGATGCCAGAATCAAAATTCCATTATGGTCATCTGAAAGATTCAGTTCGCGGCCTGAGGCAATCATTCCATCGCTTGTATGGCCATAGGTCGAACGAGCAGATATGGCAAAGTTTCCTGGAAGCACCGCACCCGGAAGGCTCACCACGACTTTGTCACCGACTTCAAAGTTGGAAGCCCCACAAACTATCCCGCGAATCGAATCTCCACCGTCGGCTGCCTTGACCCCTTGAGGAGCTACTTGTACCTGACACCAGCGAATAGTTTTTCCATTCGCTTGAGGCTCTGCTACGAACTCAAGAACTTGTCCAACAACTACCGGCCCTGAAACATCGAAGCTGTGAACAGCCTCTTCTTCAAAACCAACTCGAACCAGTTGGTCCATTACTGCTTCGGCTGTCACCTCAGCGGGTAGCTCTACGTATTCCCCAAGCCAGCTAAGTGGGATTCTCATTTAGAGCACCATCCCGAACTGTTGACTAAATCGAACATCGCCTTCGACCATGTCCCTCATGTCAGAAACTTCGTTTCTAAACATTAGAGTGCGCTCAATCCCCATGCCGAACGCAAAACCTGTGTACACCTCTTGGTCGATTCCACTGGCTCGCAGAACGTTTGGGTTCACCATGCCGCAACCGCCCCACTCAACCCAACGTGGACCGCCTTTGGCTCCGGGATACCAGACATCAAGCTCAGCGGATGGCTCGGTGAAAGGAAAAAACGAAGGCCGTAGTCGGATCTTTGCATCCTCACCGAACATAATTCTTGCGAAATGCTCAAGGGTTCCACGAAGATCGGCCATGCTCAAACCCTTGTCAATAGCCAGACCTTCGACCTGGTGGAATACCGGAGTGTGAGTTGCGTCGAGCTCATCTGTTCTAAATACACGACCCGGGCAAAGTACATAAATCGGCAGCGGGCGCTCAAGCATAGATCGAACCTGAACAGGCGAGGTGTGAGTTCTCAGCACCAGCTTCTGTTCAGTGGGCTCAACAAAGAAAGTGTCTTGCATGGCTCGAGCAGGGTGGTCAGCATCAAAGTTTAGGGCATCAAAGTTGAACCATTCACTTTCAACTTCTGGGCCTTCGGCAATTTCCCAACCCATCCCGACAAAGACATCAGAAATCTTTTCCTGAAGCAGGGTTAGAGGATGACGAGCTCCAGTTCGGGAAATTCTGCCAACTGCTGTGACATCAATGGCTTCTTTTTCTAGAAGCTTCGCTTCTTCTAACGACGAAAGCTCAGACTCTCGAGCCTCAAAAGCTTCGGTGACCTTAGATCTCGCGGAACCAACCATTTTGCCGGCTTCAGCCTTTTGATCCCCTGGGAGTTTGCCGAGCCGGGCACTGAATCCAGCCAATGTTGAGCCTTCACCTAGAATCGAGCCCTTTGCCTTTTTTAAATCCGCCAACGAGGCAGAGCCAGTAATCTCAGTCAACGCAGCTTCGATTGCCTTATCAACCTCGGCCTGGATAATTCCCTCTGACTTAGACATAGGACCTAAGTTTACTGACTAGCCGTTCTGAGCGAAGGCAGACGCGTACATACAAACGCTGGCGGCAGTGGCAAGATTTAAAGACTCCGCGGCTCCAAAAATGGGTACCTGAACCAACTTGTCAGCCAAAGCAGATACTTCAGGCTCTAGACCCCAAGCCTCGTTACCAAATAACCAAAGGGTCGGTTTAGCAAGATCCGTTGGTTGCATAGTGGCGAGCGAATCTCCGCCGACATCTGCAGCGAGAACAGTTAGACCAGATGCCTTGAACTTCTCAATTGAAGATTGAATATCTGCGTCGATTACAAACGGTAGGTGAAACATAGATCCGGTAGTTGATCGAACAACCTTTGGGTTGTAGATATCCACGCTGCCCTTACTGAAAACTACTGCATCTGCCCCGGCTGCATCCGCGGCACGAAGCACTGTTCCCGCGTTTCCTGGATCACGAATTTGTGCCAAAAAAGCAACAAGTTTTGGCTTTGAAGCTAATACGTCCTCGATTGACACATGAAACTGCTGGCAAACAGCAACAACACCCTGCGGGGTTGTTGTGTCACTGAGTTCTTTTAGCACGCTTTCAGAAACAATGTTCATGCTCACCCTAGAATCGCGAGCGCGCGAAATTAGCTCAGGGTACTTCTCTTCGAAGCTTTCAGTCGCAAAAAGTTTTTCAATAAGCTTGGGCCTTTCAAGGGCTTCCTTCAGCCCTTGCGGTCCCTCAAGCAGAAAGAGCCCGGTCTCTGACCGGGCCTCTTTCTTAGTGAGCTTTGCGACCCCTTTGATTTCCGCTTGGGAGGGATCTTGAATCAATTTGGTTAGCTCGCCTTGGGGGCTGAAGTGTCCTTAGGCAGCGCTGCCTTGGCAGTTGCGACCAGTGACGCGAAAGTTCCTGGTTCGTTCACTGCCAGGTCTGCCAAAATTCTGCGGTCAACTTGTACGCCAGCTAGACCAAGACCCTGGATGAAACGGTTGTAGGTCATCCCGTTTGCTCTCGAGGCCGCATTGATGCGCTGAATCCAAAGTCTGCGGAAGTCACCCTTGCGAGCTCTGCGGTCGTTGAATGCGTAAACCAACGAGTGAAGCATCTGCTGCTTCGCCATGCGGTATAGGCGGGATCGCTGTCCGCGGTATCCCTTTGCACGCTCTAGTACAACGCGTCGCTTCTTGAGCGAGTTGACTGCGCCTTTTACTCTTGCCATTTTCTATACTCCTAAAATCGTCTTCGGTTACTTGCCGAGAAGGGTCTTGATGGTCTTGAAGTCGGCAGCTGAAACTACCTGATCAGCGTTCAAACGACGCTTACGTCTCGAGGACATGTGCTCTAGGTTGTGGCGCATGTTGATCTGCTGCTTCATGATCTTGCCGCTACCTGTGAAGCGGAAGCGCTTCTTGGCGCCCGAGTGGGTCTTCTGCTTTGGCATTTACTTCTCTCCTGTTTCCTTGGCAGCCTCTTCGACTACTTCTTCGGTTTTTTCGGCTTTGGAATCGGCTTTTGCAGCCTTATCCGCAGCTTTCTTTGCATCGGCCTTCGCCTCTGCTTTGTTTCTTAGTGGACCAATGACCATGACCATGCTTCGGCCGTCGATCGACGGTGTCGATTCAACAGCACCAAACTCAGCCACCTCTTCAGCCAACTTCTGCAAGAGCTTCATGCCCATCTCCGGACGAGATTGCTCTCTTCCTCGGAAGACCACCATCACCTTCACCTTGTCGCCAGCCTTCAGAAACTTCTCAATCTGAGCTTTCTTAGTGCCGTAATCATGACCGTCGATTTTCAAACCAAAGCGAACTG
>WLGB01000036.1 GCA_009703455.1 Actinomycetota bacterium | reverse complement strand
CAGTGGTTCCTAAGGCTCTTTTAATTGCTGGGTCCAAAGACTCGAATGAGCCGTCAAATCCAAGATCGTCTGAAACCAACTTGCCGATCATTTCAGTTTCAATGTTCTCCGAGGTCTGCAGAATATGGGTTATCCAGCGGCTAATCGGCTGAGACTGGACCGATGCAATTTCGATGAATCCGGCTGGGGTTGCTGTCTCGACCAGAGTTGCTGTTGCGGCGAAATCTCCAAGCTCTTTTTTGAAGGCCTCTCCGGCACTTAGTACGGGCTTTCCAGTTCGCGAGGAAGTGAAATCAGCTGGGCGAACGCGGTCGCCGTCGGTGATCAGTGCGGACACTTCTGAAATCCAACCATCTTTCTGGTCGGACCTTAGCCAGGAGCTTTCCCAAGCGGAACCGGCAAACATTGTTGAGTCAAGAATGATCTCGTCAATTTGAGTCACTCCATTTCGCTCCGCCCAAACCCGAACCTGAGTAGCAAGCGTCGAAAGCTTCGGGGCGTCTCGGTAAACGGATTTTGCTCCAACCTTGGTCTTGGACAAAGTGACATCTCCACCGCCAACTAGCGAAATGACGCTGTTGGACTGTGGGTTCGCCAGGACTCTAGTAGTTGCTCGGTAGTTCGGTCCTAAGGTCATGAGTGCGGCGGCGGCAGTCAGAGTCTTCATGACCGATGCGGTGGCTGCTGGCTTGGTCGAATCTCGATCATAAAGAACTTCACCGGTTTCGGCATTTAGAACTACTGCTTGCAACGTGCCAAGAGAAGAGTTACTGGCTTCGGTGGCAACTGAGCAGGTGCGCATCGAAGTTGCTGTCGGAGACGCGGTGGGTGTTGCTGACTGCGATGCTGTAGGGGTTTCAGTTGGCAGCGGTCCTGAATTGTCAGTGCCTGATGAAACTGCAAATCCACCAATGATTAGGGTTAGCACTACTAGCCCTGAACCGGATCCGATTAGAACTTCTCTTAGGTATGGAAACCTGTCTGATAACTTGGCCAACTGGCTAGACTCCTGAATACTCGATACCGGTTTGCTGCCTAATCTGATCCATAACTTCCATAATCTCTATGGTCTCGTCAAGGCTCATGATTGGGGACTGCCCTAGTCCAGCTCGAATGCAACGTTCGACCTCAAGGGCTTGAAACTGCATGCCCCGCCCTTCAATATTACCTTCGTATCTGTAAAGAACGTTGTCTTCCATGTCGTAAACAGTGAAGAAACCGTGTTCGTAGAAGGGTTTCTCAAGTTCAATTCTTCCCTTATCACCCATGACAACAGCTCGGATGGGCCCGTTTACACGAAGGCTTGAATGCACCAGGGCCTGTCTGCCATTGGAATACTCGAAAATGGCTGCGACTGATTCGTCAATATTTCCGGACATAAGAGATGCCGATGCCTTAACTTTCTCCGGCATACCAAACACCCGATGCGCGAAAGAGATTGGGTAGATACCAAGATCAATTAGCGAACCTCCACCTAGGGCTGAATCATGCAACCTCGGAGCTTTTTCCTTGGGTAAGAACTGATTGTGATCGGCTATCAAGTAAAGTGGTTTGCCGATTAGACCCTGCTGGATTTTCTCAAAAACCGCGACGTGGTTTGGTAAAAATCTTGTCCACATAGCCTCCATCAGAAAAACTCCCTTTTCCTTGGCTAAAGCAGCAAGCTGCCTAGCTTCTTTGGCATCGAGCGTGAAGGGCTTTTCCAAGAGCACATGCTTACCAGCTCCGAGTGCTAGCTTGGCGTTTTCGAAATGGGCATTGTGGGTAGTTGCGATGTAGATAACGTCGAGATCAGTATCTGCCACTAGATCCTGGTAGCTTCCATAGGACTTCGGAATTGCGTGCTTCTTTGCGTATTCGCTTGCTCGCTCAGCCGATCTTGATCCGACCGCATCGAATTGGATTCCTACCAGCCTGAAATCATCAAGGATAGTCAGTGTGATAGCACCCGGGCCCATAATCGCCCAGCGGAGTTTTTCGGTCATGATTCGCGCCTTTTTCTATATTGTTTGTCTAAAGCTTAGACTTAAGCAATGCGTCTAAAATCAACAATCTTCTTGGTTCTGCTAGCTGCGCTAGTGACTGCTCCCCCGGTATCAGCTCATGACCTCTTAGTTGATATTGAGCCTGCACCAGAGAGCACTATCAATCAAGGAACATTCGAAGCCAAACTAACTTTCGATAACCCGCTGCTGGTCGTAGAAGGTGAAACCAACGCTGAATTGTCCACAAAGTTGATGGGGTCGGACAATTGGATCAACCACGATGTTTTGATTCTGGACCGAGTTCTAACTGCAAAAGTTATCTTAACTGAGCCCGGCGATTACGACCTTCGCTGGAAAGTGGTGTCATCTGATGGTCACCCCATCGATGGAGAGTCCACCTTTACTCTCGAAATCGAAGCTCCGGCGGAGTCGTCCGATTCGACGGAGCCAATTCTAATTGCTCCCAACCCGATTTCTCCAAACCCGATTGCTGAGACAACCAATGACGATTCTTTGACTGGCTTGTACATCGGAATGGCAATGGTGGCTCTTGGAGCAATTTTTGCCCCAGTTGGGCTAATGCTTCGTCGTCGAGCTAAGAAGTCCTAGGACGCACTAACACGTCGAGGTTCCCAAGCAGTTCACTAAATTGCTCTTCAGTCATTAGGCCAAGCGCCAGAACAACCTCACGAACACTAGTACCGTCAGCCAAGGCTTTCTGAGCCACTATGGTTGCGTTTTCGTACCCAAGAAATGGTGAGATTGCAGTCACTAGTCCAATTGACTGCTCCACGCTTAAGCGCAGCTTCTCGACGTTGGCGGTAATTCCTGAAACACACGCGTCAGCAAGAACGTAGCAGCCCTGACGAAGATAGATGATGCTCATCATTAGTGCCCGGCAAATAATTGGCTCGAAGGCGTTCAGTTGTAGCTGGCCAGCTTCAGCAGCCATAGTCACAGTAAGGTCGTTGCCCACAACCGAAAACGCAATCTGGTTTATAACCTCTGGGATGACCGGATTGACCTTCCCGGGCATGATGGATGAACCGGCCTGGCGCGCAGGGAGATTAATCTCGTCAAACCCAGCGCGCGGTCCGCTGCTCAAAAGTCGAAGGTCATTTGAGGTTTTAGAAAGCTTGACTGCGATTCTCTTCAAAACGCCCGAGACCATAACAAACACACCAACGTCTTGGGTTGCCTCCACCATATCTTCCGCAACCACGAATTCGAATCCGGTGAGCTGAGACAAAATAGAACAGGATTTTTCGGCATAGCCGATTGGAGCGTTCAGTCCAGTTCCGATGGCTGTTCCACCAAGATTAATTTCTCGAAGTAGTGGGAGTACTTCTTTGAGTCTTTGAATATCTTCCATCGTCATTCGAGAAAAAGTTGCAAACTCCTGACCAAGGGTCATAGGCACTGCGTCTTGGAGTTGAGTCCTGCCCATCTTGATTACGTCTTTGAACTCGTCTGCCTTTGCTTGGAAGGCATCTTCCAAATGAGACATGGCTTTTAGTAGTTCGCCGATTTCAAGAATCAGTGCGAGCTTCAAAGCAGTAGGGTAGACGTCATTCGTGGACTGAGACTTGTTTACGTGGTTTAGCGGGTGAACAATGTGGTATTCACCTTTTGAACCGCCCATCAACTCGATTGCTCGGTTGGCGATTACCTCGTTGGCATTCATGTTGGTGGATGTTCCTGCTCCACCTTGGATGGCGTCAACCACAAACTCACTATCGAGTTTTCCTTCTGCTACTTCGTGGCAGGCCTTAGTAATTGCCTCACTGATTTCAGCTGGCAGTTGATCAAGTTCGAAGTTGGCCTTAGCGGTGGCTTCCTTTACTACAGCAAGAGCTCGAATCAAAGATCTATAGTGCCCGATAGGAACTCCTGAAATGGGGAAGTTATCTACTGCTCGGGCTGTATGGACACCCCAGTAAGCATTGACAGGAACCTGGTAATCACCGAGCAGATCGTGCTCAAGCCTTGTTGCGGACATGTGTTAAGTCTGCCACGAAAGCTATCTAGTAAGTGACGCCCCACAGCTAAACAGCCTTGCAACGACCCGGTCGATGGCTGCCTGCGCGGTATAGGTGACCGAAAGACCATTTTCTGGATCTGCCCTAGCAAACATCGCAAACGCCAACTCAGAGCCGTCCACAGCATTTACGATTCCGCTCAAACCGTAGAGACCAGGGATGTAACCGGTCTTTGCGATTACGTTTCCTCTCGCGATGGCGGAAGCGCCCTGGAAACGATATCGTAAAGTCCCAGTTTGCCCTGCGATAGGCATCCACTGCATAAGAGCATCGAGGCCGTTTTCACCCTTTGCTACTTTCACCATCAACTCGGCAAGTAACTTTGCATGGACCCTATTTTCTGCTGATAGACCGGAGGCATCGCGAATCACAAACGTCTTTGGCTTTAGGCCAATTTCTCGAAGCGACTGTTTGATCACGTGATTGGCTCCCTCGATGTTTCCCTCAAGACCTGCCGCCTTGGCCGCATGACGAGCGATGAATTCAGCTGCGGTGTTATCGGAGTGAGTGAGCATGTGCCCTAGCCAGCTTTGCCTCATGTCTTGCGACTGCACCTGCCCGATTACAAATGCATCGGCTGGCGCCTCTGCAACCACCAACTCAGCACCTGCTGCCCGCTCGCCCAAAAACTCCTTAAAGGATTGCCCAGCAGTTAGGACCGGCTCTTTTCCGCGCCTAAAGCTATAGCTTGAGATAAGTCGATTCGGCTGAATCCGGTCCCCATCGGATTGAATCGCGGTGATGTTCGACACATACCCCAGTTTCCGGTACTTCGCCGGCCAGTCTGGATTCCACTGCTGACCCGAGAAGAATGTGTCGTCAAGAATGATTTTCGTGATTGGCACCTCTGGGCTTAGTTGATTTAGAACTAGATTTGCGAGCGTTCTGATTCTTGGTGGCTTCGAGTAAACACTTGCCTCGCCAGGAACCAAGCGAGAAAGAGTGAAATCTCCACCACCTTTGAAAATTATTGTTGAGGGGTCATCGGGGATGGCTAGAACCTGAGTCACGGCTCGATACTCGGCAGGCAGTTTTCGTAGCGCTGATACAGCGGTGAGAGTTTTCATTACCGAGGCCGAAGGCGTCAGCTCTTCGCCTCTGAGGTCCATCAAAACCTCCCCGGTGTCAACATTTACCACGTAGGCGTGGAATTTTCCAAGGGTCTTTTGTTTCATTGCCTTAGTGGCTGTGCAAGCTACCGGAGCAGTAGTGCCATCGGCTGGTTCGTCTTTAGGATTTGCAAACCCAATTGGCACAAAACTATTGGATAGAACTACAGAGAGAATTCCCACCAACAAAATTTTCCAAATACTTCTGCGCATGTTCCTAGGCTAAGTGGAATTCTACAATTTCACCGTTTATTGAGCTTTACCCTGGCCACAGGTAATGCCATGTTCAATCAGTGCCACAATTGAGAAATGGCGAAAGTGCGATTGCCCGAGTACAGCTTTCTAGGCCTTTCGGCCTTGAGCCTAGGAGCTGGCCTGTGGTTGAGTTCTCAGGGTTCTTCACTCACGAACTGGGTCTGGGCCGTTGGCGCAGTAGTTGGCCTGGTGCTGTCAATCAATTGGGTGATAGCAGCATTCAAGGATGGGGAATTCGGGAGCGACTCTCTTGCAGTAATAGCCATAACAGCAACCGCCCTCACAAACGAGTGGTTGGCCGCCAGTGTGATTTCTTTGATGCTTGCTACCGGCAGGGCGCTTGAAACCTGGGCAGCAGGCAAAGCAAGACAGCGACTCGAGTCTTTGCTTGAACGATCTCCTCGAACCGCGAACCTGGTTGGTTCTGATGCCAGCGTTATCCAGGTTCCCGTGGACGAAGTCAAAGTCGGCGATCGAGTCTTGGTTCGTGCTGGAGAAGTAGTCCCAGTAGATGGTCAACTTGCCTGTCCTGGAACCTTTGATGCCTCCGCCTTAACTGGTGAATCACTGCCCCAAAACCTGGCCACAGGTGACGAGGTGGAATCAGGAATTCTCAATGCGGCCTCAGCGGTAGAAGTTTTGACACTTCGAGTTGCCAGCCAAAGCACTTACGCAAACTTAGTAAAGCTAGTTGAGTCATCCAGCGCAAACAGCGCTAGCGGAGTTCGAATCGCCAATCGCTGGGCAGTTTTCTTTGTTCCACTCGCAATTGGTTTTGCCCTTATTACTTGGCTTCTAACCGGTGAGGTGGATCGAGCCGTTGCCGTGATTGTTGCGGCAACCCCCTGCCCGCTTATTCTGGCTGTCCCGGTCGCTCTAATTTCTGGGATGTCTAGGGCCTCTGGACGCGGCGCCATCATCAAAGGAGGCGCTGCTTTGGAAAAACTCGCACGAGCAAAAACCGTATTGGTTGATAAAACCGGGACACTAACTCACGGAGGACCAACGCTATCTGAGATGGTCGTGGCGCCAGGCCAAGATGAGCATGACCTTCTCGCAATAATCGGGTCTTTGGAGCAGCAAAGCCCACACGTAGTTGCAAAAGCCTTAGTAAATGCAGCTCGTGATCGCAACTTGCAATTTAGTTCCGTTGAGCAAGTGACTGAACAACCCGGCCACGGCATTGTGGGTATGGTTGCTGGAAAACGCGTTTCCATTGGACAACCTAAACTTTCACTACCAGACTGGGCCAAAATCGATCACGCCCTTTTAGTGGCGGTGGAGATCGACTCTGAGCTGGTTGCTGTTCTGGGCCTTGATGACCCGATTCGATCGGATGCCAAGCAAACTATTGACGCTCTTCGAGGACTGGGTATTGAGAGGATTTTGCTGGTTTCTGGAGACAGAGAGCTCACTTCCAAAAAAGTTGGGGCCGCTGTTGGTGTCGATGAAGTTCACTTCGATTGCAGCCCAGAAGACAAGTTGCTACTTGTAGAAGCTGAACTTGCATCATCCCCCGGAACGGTTGTATTCGCAGGCGATGGTATTAATGACGCCCCAGCCCTCACACGTGCCTCGGCTGGGGTAGCAATGGGTGCTCATGGAACCACAGCTGCTAGCGAAGCTGCCGACGTTGTAATTGTTGAAGATTCAATTAGACACTTAGCAATTGCCATTGACGTAGCAAAGGGGGCTAGGCTCCGAGCTGTTCAAGCTGCTGGAGGGGGCATGAGCCTTGCCATGGTGGCGATGGTGTTTGCCAGCTTTGGAATTCTGAACGCAACAGGCAGTGCAGTCGCTCAAGAGTTCATCGATGTGGCAGCGATTCTCTGGGCTCTTGTTCCAACAAGAAGAAGGGTTTGATTTACCAGCCCATGCGGCAGAAGTCTTCCACCTTCGAAGTTCTTCCGGCAACAATCATGACGTCTCCAGTGGAAAGCACCGTCTCTGGAAAAGATGGAAGGTAGCTAGCTGCTTCTTTTCTGGTGGCAACAACAGTGACCCCGTGGTTTGATCGAAATTTCATATCCGCCAAAGTTTTGCCGTTGAAGCTTTCCGGCACTTCAGTCTTGGCCATAACGAAATCTTCATCCAGCTGAATGTAGTCGAGAGATTCACCACTAACCATGTGAGCCACGCGCTTACCCATGTCCATTTCTGGGAAGATTACGTGGTGCACGCCGAGCTGTTGGAGGATTCGACCGTGAGAAACGCTAGTTGCCTTCGCCCACACTTCCGGGACTCCAAGCTGAAGTAACAGTGAGGCCGTAAGAATCGAGGCTTCTAAGTCTGATCCAATTGCAACCACTGCAGAGTCAAAGTCTGGAATTCCTAATTCGCGAAGGGCTGCCTCGTCGGTTGAGTCGGCTTGGACTACTTGGGTCAATGCTTCGGCGTTGGCCTGGACAAGTTTTTCGTCAGAATCAATACCAAGCACCTCTCGGCCTGTCTTTACAAGCTCTAGCGCTAGTGCAGTTCCAAATCGACCCAGACCAATAACCGCGATGCTTGAAGCGCCATGTTTTTCTTTACCGACTATCTTTAGGCGATTAGCCAATTTTTGCTCCTATCAACAACTTCATCATTTCTAAATCTCTCAGATTCCCGTTCGTCCTAATAAAGTAAAGGTTAGTAGCTCTCTTTATCCGCGAAAATCCTACGCTGGAACTAGCCAATTAGTGGCCTCTCCCTTGGGTACTCGAAGTGCCTCTTTGTGGTTCTAAGAGCTAGCGAGGTAGCCACGATGATCGGGCCCAGCCTTCCAAAAAGCATCAATAGCGATAAAAGGATTTTGGCATGCTCAGGAAGGGCAGCCGTGATGCCCGTTGATAGACCAACTGTTCCGACTGCGGAAACTACCTCGAGCAAAATTGCATCTAAAGAGAACGGGGTAGAAAGTCGCAAAATGAATATGGATGCGATGGTCACAACTACATATAGTGAAACTATTGTCAGTGCTTGGCGCTGCATGGATCTTGGCAATCTTCTATTACCAATGTTCACTGCTGTGTCTCCTCGAATTTCTGTATAAACAATAAACATCAAAACTACAAATGTTCCAAGCTTAATTCCACCGGCAGTCGAAGCGCTGGCTCCGCCGATGAACATCAGCACGCTTGTCACCAACCAAGACGTCGGCTCCATCTTAGAAACATCAAGAGCGTTAAACCCTGCTGTTCTTGGCATAACGGAAGCAAAAATGCTATCCGTGACTTTCTGAGTGGAGGATAGTGAACCGAAGGTGTTGGGGTTGTTCCATTCGAGTAGTGCAATCGCAACGGTGCCGAATATCAACAACGCAAAGCTTGCCCACAAAACGATACGAGAGTTAAGAGACCATTGCTTAGGCATTGAGTATCCAGGTGCCAACTTGAGAATTCGAGCAACTTTCAGACCAAGGCGGTCTCGAATCTCGGCGATAGTTGGGAAACCTAAACTCGCCAAAAACACTGTTGTGAAAATGGGAATCAATATCCATCCATCGCGAGCAAACCTAATCATGCTGTCGCTGTAGAGTGAAAAGCCCGCGTTGTTGAAGGCAGAGATTGCATGAAAGACGCCGTGAGCGATGGCGTCATTGAAGCTATAGGAGTATTCAGTTGCAAATCTCCATGTCAATACAACCGCCAGAATAACCTGAAAAAAGAGCATGATTTTCAAGACATTTAGTAAAAGCTGCTTGACGTTTGGGGCATTCGAGCCGGCTTCTGACGTTGCATTTAGCCTGGTCTTAAGCGATACGCGACCATCCAGGAGGATGGCCACGAGGGAAGCAAATCCCACTATTCCAAATCCGCCAATTTGAATTAGGAAACCTATGACCACGTGCCCGAATAGGTTCCAATGAGTCTCGACATTCAGCGTGCTAAGACCTGTCACAGTCGTTGCCGAAGTTGCCGTAAAAAGGGCATCAATAAATGGAGTTGACTTGCCGCTTTGTGTTGCAATCGGAAGACTCAAAAGCAATGTGCCAGTAAGGATGATTGCGCTAAACGCGATTGCGATTAGCTGAGACGGATGTAAGCCCTTTCGGCTAAACATTTGATTTCCTTTCGAAAGCCTTTTTAGCCTACTCTTTTGGACTCAAACATAGCCAGCAGTTGCACTAAACGGAGCTAAACCACGGTGGCTGGGAATTAGGACAGCACGCCAATACGTCTTAGTCTGGCAATTGATCCATCCTCGATTGGCGACTCCGAACCTATTGCTAATCTCATAAACTTCAGAATAAATCTGGTTAGTGGCTGGATAATCCACAGGGGTTTGGCCTTGAGTCCAAGCAGGGTTCGAAATTCCGGTCGTAAAGAAACTACTGCTGCATCAAAAAGAAGGCCATAGATTGGCTTGGCTGATAGCGGAAGCGGTGGGTTCTTGATGAACTGAACAACCTTCTGAGTGTCGGGAGTCGAGACCAAAAGTCCTGCTTGATAAAGGTCCGATATTTGTTGATTCAGTTCTTTTAGAGTCATCGGGCATTTTTCAAGACCAAGCGGTGCAACAGAAATGCTCCACTGAGCGATGTAGTTATCGGCTCCAGTAGCAGCCGTTCCTTTCGGAATAGCTCTAATTGAATACATCTGGTGTGAAACCAGGAAGGACTCCATAAAGGCTATGTGTACCCACAACAACAGGTCTTTATCGGCTGCTTTGTAGGCAACGGTTTCACCGGTTCCCTTGATGTATTCACCCTTGACCCGCTCATGGAGCCGATTCACCCTTGAGGCCTCATTGGCAACTGCGGTTTTTGAACCAAAAGTCGTCACCGTCAGCCAACGAATAGTCCCAGCTAGTCGACCCAGCGGGTCTGATTCATAACGGGAGTGATTCTTGACACCAGTTAAAGATCCTGGATGAAGGGCCTGCATTAAAAGCGCCCTTATGCCACCAACCAGCGTTCCAAAATCTGCATGGACCACCCACGGGGCATCGGTCGGAAGGAAATAGCCAGGCTCTTCACCCTCCGCGACAATTGGGAGCCATGGAGGTATGCCGTTGGGGTCACCCGAGAGTAGTTTCCGGAACCGGCGAGAGAAATACTCTTGCACGGCATTGTTTTGTCTCAGTGGCACGCTTAATCTCCTGTATAAGGAAGTCAAACATACAATAGCTAACTTAGATACCAGCAATGGTTGAAGTTATCATTCATGACATTGCCGGCAGGTAATTTATGTTGCAGGACATTACAGCAAAGTGAGGCAGTTTCGAGCCACCTAGCGGAATTGAACCG
Source organism: Actinomycetota bacterium (assembly GCA_009703455.1). GTDB lineage: Bacteria > Actinomycetota > Actinomycetes > Actinomycetales > Microbacteriaceae > Rhodoluna. The sequence continues at coordinate 897 of WLGB01000036.1, read as the reverse complement.
CTGACCTGCTCTTTACGAGGGAGCTGCTCTACCAACTGAGCTAAGGTGGCACATTGCCTGGCAATGTTCTAATTTTACGCAACTGGCGCGCTATCCGAAATCTCCCCCGAACTAGCTTTTTGTGCGCGCTTTCTGAAGCCGGTCGCGAATTGCAAATGCAACACCGGGGCCGATTGGCTGCCAAGCCACGACCCGTTTAAGCAATCGCTGATCGGCACTTCGAAGAGCTAGATACAACTGCTGGGCATATTCCTCAACAGACCTAGGTGAGGCAAGGCGAATAACCCCTTCGGGACTGTCGACGTTCTCCATAGCGATGAATCCATCGCCAACTGCGGGCTGCTCATCAAGTATCACTTGGGCCGAGGGAGCGTAGTGACTCTCCATTGCGCCACTAACACGAATTTCCTCATCGTAATCACCGAGCTTGAGAGATGTCACGGCAGATATCATTTCTGCCGTGACTGATCCGGGTCTTAGCACCCTGGGGGCTGGGCCAGTGCAATCAATAATGGTGGACTCTATTCCCACCTCAGAAGGTCCACCCTCAAGTATCAGATCGTCAGCATCAAGATAATCACCCAACTCAGCTCGCACATCTTGAGCCGTGGTTGGGGAAACCTTGCCAAATCTATTTGCACTTGGTGCGGCAATCCCTTGACCACCGATTTCCATAAACGCTGAAAGTAAATCCAATGCAGCCTTGTGATTGGGCACCCTAAGCCCGACAGAGTCCTGCCCGCCGGTGACAAAGTCCTTGGCTGAGTAAGCCCGAGGCAATATCAAGGTCATGGGTCCAGGCCAGAAAGCGTTGGCAAGTGCTAATGCATATTCTGGGACCCGGATTGCCCAGTAGGAGATTTGCTCGTGGGAATGAATGTGAACAATAAGTGGGTG
>WLGB01000035.1 GCA_009703455.1 Actinomycetota bacterium | reverse complement strand
GTTGCCATTGTCACGGACGTGGCAAGTGTGAAGGCCACAGTATTGTCCGAGCTTGAATTGCTTGGCACAGATCTTTCAAGGTACGTGGGATCTCATCCAATGGCCGGGCGCGAGCAGGCCGGAACGCTATCGGGCAGAAGTGATATTTTCATTGGGCGTCCATGGGTAGTTTCGGCTAATGAAGCATCTTCCAAATCTGCAGTGGATCAAGTTGAAGCTCTTGCTTTAGATCTTGGGGCGAGCCTTGTTCACCTGAATCCTGTTGAGCACGATCGCGCAGTGGCGCTGGTTTCCCACGCTCCACAATTAATTTCCTCCCTGATGGCAGCCAGATTGTCAGATTCAGAAGCAACCGACATAGCCCTAGCCGGGCAAGGACTTCGAGACACCACGAGAATTGCAGCATCTGATCCAAGACTCTGGATTCAGATTCTGTCCGCAAACAGCCACGAGGTAGCAAAAGTTGTTTCAGCTTTGAAAGCTGATTTGGATCAAGTGCTGGGTTCCTTAAATGCAGTTGATAAGGCCGGGTCGCTCGCTGCAATTGGAAAGCTTTTGGAAAAAGGTAATCTGGGTGTATCCAGGATTCCAGGGAAGCACGGACAGCGGGCAACCGAGTATGCCAAGGTCACTGTGATGATTGATGACAAACCTGGCGAGCTTGCCAGACTTCTTACTGAAATTGGTGAGGTGGGAATTAATCTTGAGGATCTAACTCTCGAGCACGCCACCGGAGCTGCAGTGGGCCTACCCGAACTTTTCGTGATGCCTACGGTTGCAGACAAACTGGTTTCTGAGCTAACCCAGCGGGGTTGGAAAATTGTCGGATGAGCAAAGTAGTTATTGCAGTTGATGGCCCAGCTGGTTCTGGGAAATCGAGCGTCTCCAAGGCGGCTGCAACCCGTTTGGGGTTTGGCTATCTAGACACCGGGGCGGGTTATAGAGCCTTGACCCTTACCGCCCTTAACAATCAGCTCGAGCTTGAGACGGTAGGGGAGCTGAACCTAGGGGAGTTGTTTGCCTACGAGATTTCCACCGATCCAGATAACTACTGGGTTCGGGTCGACTCCGGTGACGTGACTGAAGCCATCAGATCCAAAGACGTTGAGCTAAACGTCAGCAAAGTCGCGGCCCAGCCCAAAGTACGTGCCTTTATGAGGGACATCACCCGCTCTATAGCAAGAAACTGCCCCAAACCTGGAATCATCGTTGAGGGCCGAGACATCACCACCGTTGTTATGCCGGATGCCCAAACTCGGGTGCTGCTAACTGCGAGTGAAGAAGTTAGACTTAGTCGTAGATCGATCGATCTCCAGGCTGATGGTTCAATTTCGGCGCAAGTTAGTGATCGAGACAAGAAAGACTCCAAAGTGGTTGACTTTCTAAACCCCGCTCCCGGGGTGCAACTGCTAGACACTACCGAGCTTTCATTCGAGGAGTCTGTAGCTGCCTTGGTTGATTTCATCAACCGCTAATCAAGCTAAGGATTTATGGTGCACGAAGAAGACTTCGACGAGCAAGCACGCGCGGACGTGCTGCGCGGTTCCCTCAGCGATTACGACCTTGACGAAGAGGACCTAGCCCTTCTCGAGATTGAGCTCGACGAAAGCGTCACTGCGGGATATCTACCCGCCCTACCTGTTCTGGCGATTGTAGGTCGACCAAACGTTGGAAAGTCTGCTCTGGTCAACCGAATCCTGGGACGACGCGAGGCTGTTGTTGAGGACGTTCCAGGTGTCACAAGAGACCGGGTCTCTTACAAAGCAGAGTGGAATGGCCGAAAATTCACTTTGGTAGATACTGGTGGCTGGGAGCCAAATCCTAAGGGTATTGATGCGGCCGTCGCCGCTCAAGCGGAAGTAGCTGTAGAACTATCGGACGCTGTGTTGTTTGTGGTGGACGCAATGGTCGGCCCAACCGCCAGCGACGAGCGAGTGGTCAAGATGCTTAGAGCCTCTGGTAAGCCAATCATCTTGGTCGCCAATAAAATTGATGACGCTAGGCAAGAGCCAGAAGCAGCAGCTCTTTGGTCGCTAGGACTTGGGGAGCCTTACCCGGTGTCTGCCGTTCACGGCCGCGGGGTAGCGGACATGCTTGACGTTGCAATGTCAAAGCTTCCAACTGTGTCAGCAGTAGCAGAGCAAGAATTTGGGGGACCTCGAAGGGTTGCGCTTATCGGTCGACCAAACGTCGGGAAGTCATCACTACTGAACAAGGCTGCCGGAAGCATCAGAGCGGTAGTAAGCGAAATTGCTGGAACTACGCGTGACCCAGTTGACGAACAAATTGAACTTGGCGGAAAGATTTGGCGGTTTGTCGATACGGCTGGAATCAGAAGACGAATCAAGTTGGCTCAAGGGGCGGATTTTTACGCATCACTTAGAACCGCTGCTGCCCTTGAGAGAACTGAAGTAGCGGTTATTTTGTTTGACGTCACCGAGCCAATCAGCGAAGGCGATATTCGAATTGTTGACTTAGCTTTAGAGTCTGGCCGAGCACTAGTACTAGCTTTCAATAAGTGGGATCAACTGGATGAGGAACGAAGGAAATACCTGGAGCGCGAAATTGAGCAGGACTTAGCTCACGTAGCCTGGGCACCGAGGGTAAACATCTCAGCCCTTACCGGCCGTCACCTAGAAAAGCTCGTGCCTTCTTTAGAGGTTGCGCTCCACAGCTGGGACCTTAGAATCCCTACCGGTAAGCTCAACACCTTTATACAGGAACTGGCGATGGAGTTTCCTCATCCAGTCCGAGGTGGCAAGCAGCCAAGAATCTTGTTTGCAACCCAAGCTTCCACGAGGCCACCGAAATTCATCTTGTTCACAACTGGTTTCTTAGATCCTCAGTACCGAAGATTTATCGTAAGAAGGCTCCGCGAAAGCTTTGGCTTTGAAGGAAGCCCTATTGAGATATCAATGAGAGTTCGCGAAAAACGCAAGCGTTAGACTTTTAGATTCACGGGCTATAGCGCAGCTTGGTAGCGCGCTTGACTGGGGGTCAAGAGGTCGTGGGTTCGAATCCCGCTAGCCCGACCAAAAAAAATTTTCAACCAACATTTCGGGAGATAGCCGATAGCGAACAATTTCATAGCAACGCTACGCGGCATGAGTTCAATTCCTCGAGACTCTATCTGGCAGTTTGCTGTGAAGAACTTTCTAAAGTGCTGTGTTCTGGCGAGTTTCCCACTCCTCGATTACCATTTAGCCTTTGCTCCGTTTGTGCTAAAGGAAAACCGGGAGTACGGTCAGGACTATGGCACTGAGAATTTCATCTCGCGTCGCGAGAAATGACGATTTTTCCTAGTGCTACTAAGGAGAAACAAATGACCAACACAATGAACAGCACCAAGGACACCAGCTCAGGGCTAGGCGACATTGTCGCAGTAGCAACGAGTGCGGGTTCGTTTGGTACTTTACTCGCAGCCGTTAAGGCTGCCGGTCTGGTAGAAACCCTTCAGGGAGCCGGACCGTTCACGGTTTTTGCTCCTAACGACGACGCTTTTGCGGCACTTCCTGCCGGATTGGTTGAAGCCCTCCTATTGAAAAAGAATTATGACACTCTTGTCAAGATCCTTACCTACCACGTGATCAGTGGAGAGGTCCTTGCAGCTGATGTCACGGCCGGTGATTGCCCGACTGTTGAGGGTTCAACTATGAAAATCGCTGTTGGCGACTCCGTAGTTTTGAACGACTCGGCGAAGGTTATTGCAACTGACATCATGGCTTCAAATGGCGTAGTACACGTCATTGACGCGGTCCTACTGCCGAAGGGCGTTGACGCAGCAGCCTTGCTGTCCTAGTCAAACACGACTAAAAGGGTGGGAGCTTGTGCTCCTACCCTTTCTTTATGCTCTAGTGGCTAATCTCCCAGTTGAACTTCGGCTTAGCGTCGAGGGCGCTTGGTCAAGTAGCCGAACCCTCCACAACCAATAGAATCAAGCCATGACCTCGGGTAAAAAAGTTGGCTTCCTCAAAGGTGAAGTCATCAACATTCCTAACCTATTGAGCTTTTTGCGCATTGCACTTGTGCCCGTGTTCCTATGGTTTTTGCTCGAAGAAATGTTCCTTTGGGCCATCTGTGTACTAGCGCTGGCAGGGCTGACTGACTTTCTAGATGGCTACCTGGCAAGAAAGCTAAACCAAACTACCAAGCTTGGCAAAATGCTAGATCCAGTCGCTGACAGGCTCTACATCTTTGCTACCTTGATTGCCCTTTCGGCAACCGGCTATGTCCCTTGGTGGCTTGCCTTATTGGTTGTTCTCCGTGATGTACTGATGCTGGTCTCTTTGCCTATCCTGGCCTCCGTTGGTTACCGTTCACTTCCGGTTCACTACCTTGGCAAAGCGGCTACATTTGCTTTGCTGTACTCCTTCCCATTACTTCTGATGGGCAAGCTTTTTACTGAAGCCGCTTTCATCATCGTCCCAGTGGCTTGGGCCTTCGTCCTTTGGGGGGTTGCCCTTTACTGGTGGTCTGGGTTTGTCTATCTTTGGCAGTTGGTTTTACTGTTGAGATTAGAGCGGTCAAATGCCACTAATGTAAATGTAAGCAAGAGGGGAGCATGATGATGGAGCACCAAAACAAGGACGAAGTCGAGTCGACTCTCCGGTTCAACTCTGAGTGGCTTGCGGAAGAAAATCAGACCCTAAGCCCCGAGCACCAGAGCGCTGTTGACGCACTGCCCGAGGGTCATGCACTTTTTATAGTCCGACAGGGCCCGAAAGCGGGAGCCAGATTCTTGCTTGACAGCGACGTGACCACTGTTGGCAGGCACCCAAACGCAGATATTTTCCTGGACGATGTAACGGTTTCGAGAAAGCACGCTGAGTTTCACCGTCACGGTAATTCCTTCCAAGTTCAGGACTTGGCATCACTAAACGGAACCTACTACGATGGTGTTCGAATTGAGAGTGCTCTTCTGGAAGAGGGCGCCGAAGTTCAAATAGGTAAATTCCGACTTACCTTTTATTCTTCTAGAGCAATGGGCAATAACTAATGGCTTCAGCGCAAAATAATGTTAGGGCAATTTCCTCCAGTGGGAAACTGTTCACTATCGGTCAGGTGCTTGGAGTTCTAAACAAAGATTTCCCTGATCTTTCTCCTTCCAAGCTTCGATTTCTTGAAGAGCAGGGTTTGATTGAACCTCAGCGTACGCCAGCTGGATATCGAAAATTTTCTGAGCAGGACGTGCAGCGCACTAGGGTGATTCTTGAGCTCCAGCGTGATCAATACTTGCCACTTAGAGTAATTCGTGACTACCTCGAACAATTAGATCAAGGCAAGACGCCGGCACTACCTCAGGCGCAGTCGTCTGTTGCCAAACTCCAGCCAAAAAATCCCCTGAAGCTTACCAAAGTTGCACTGATGAGCGAGACTGGAATAAGTGCTGGCCTTCTTCAGGAAGCACAGACTCTGATGCTCATAGCCAAGGAGCCATTCGAGGCTGCAGACTTAGAAATTGCTCGCGCTATTGTTCACTTGCAGCGCTTTGGAATTTCCCCTCGACACCTTCGAGGACTCAAGGCCTCGGCAGACCGTGAAATTGGAATCATCGAGGGGGTAGTTGCCCCAGTGCTTGGCAAGAGTGAACCAGCCAGTAGGTCCCGAGCCGCTCACTACGCCCAGGAGATCGAAAACCAGTTCGCGACAATACGCGGTGAACTGATCAGGTCGGTAATCTCCAAGATAGACCAGTAGTTCAGTGACCTGGCCTAGCTCGACACGCCGTAAAGCAGGATTAACTGGCCTTGTTACCAGTAAAAGGGGACAATTAGACTCTTGAGGTAGGTTGCTAAAGGAGGGTGAGATGACCGAAGATTCTAATTTTGAAGATGGAATGCTCTTCACTGACGGCCTAATTTCCCAAGACCCTAAAGTTGGCTACCGTGGAACTGCGGCTGCTTCAGCTAGCGGGATCAGCTACCGCCAACTTGACTACTGGGATAGAACCAGCTTGGTTCAGCCTTCTGTTAGGTCTGCAACCGGTTCTGGTTCTCAGCGACTATACGCATTTCGTGACATCTTGGTTCTAAAACTTGTAAAGCGTCTTCTAGACACCGGAGTTTCGCTTCAGCAGATTCGTGTTGCTGTAGACCAGCTGCGCGCTGCGGGTCTCAACGATTTGGCACGGATCACCTTAATGAGCGATGGAGCCAGGGTTTATCTTTGCACCTCTGAAGACGAGGTCATCGACTTACTCGGCCGTGGCCAGGGCGTATTCGGAATTGCCGTTGGCCGTGTGTTGCGCGAGGTAGAGGCTTCTCTTGTGAATATTGCAACCTTGCACTTAGACGACATGGACGAGCTTGCAGCTCGCCGAGCCACTAAAAAAGCTGTCTAGTTTTTTATTCCTCGACTAAATCGAGAACCGAATCCAATGAACCACGTCTGATTCGAACTGACTTCGCGGACCTCCTATTACGCCTTAGCGATCTGGAGCTATGTTCGATGACTGGTCCTTCAAAAACTTTGTCCAGCACTTGCTCAAAACTCTGGGCTGTCTTCCCAGCTACGTCTCCCGGCCAACTGTGAATTGGTCTGGCTGCTCCTTGAGCTTGTTGGATGGCCGAGTGCTCCTCAATTGCCACAGATAGAAGTCTTGGACCAAAAAGCTGCTGGAGCTCGGCATAGCGGAACTGGTGTTCTTTGGAAGCGGGAATGTATCGATTAACTAACACACCCAAAGCCTGCAACCTATCTGAGGTTTGCTTGCTGATTTCTGCAATGGCCCGAATGGCGCGGTCTGCGGCCAACACCGAGAAGATAGAGGGTTCAGCTATGACTAGTACTTTGTCACTTGCAGTCCAGGCCAACTGGGTCAATCCGTTCAGAGACGGTGGTGTGTCTATCAGCACGAGGTCGTACTCACTCTCGACTCGGCTCAGAGCCTCCTCAAGTCTCCATAGATCACGCTTGGTCGGAGTTGGACTATCAAACTCAACTACCTTTGGACTTCCGGGCAACAAGTCCATAACACCACCTGAGAGCGCTTCCCAATCGCTAACAATGATTGCCTTGTGCACAATGGCCCGCTTGGGGAGCTTGAGAACCTCAGCACATGTTGCCTTGAGTTCACGTGTCGCTCCCAGTGCTGTGGTCGCATCAGACTGAGGGTCAAGATCCACTACGAGAGTCCGAAGCCCTCGAGATAAGGCAGCAGAGGCAAGGCCAAGGGCCACGGTGGTCTTTCCGACTCCGCCTTTTAGTGAGCTAACACTTAGTACATGCACACAAATAGGCTACCTTTTTATTTAGCGATAGCTTTCAAGCGCAACTGGCACATTCAAATTAGGGACAGATGTTTAAGAAGATTCTGGTAGCAAACCGTGGCGAGATAGCCGTGCGCGCGTTTCGGGCTGCCTATGAGCTGGGAGCCCGAACTGTAGCGGTTTTTCCCTACGAGGATCGAAACTCAACCCACCGCCAGAAAGCCGATGAGGCCTACCAGATTGGTCAAATTGGGCAACCAGTCCGTGCCTATCTGGACGTTTCAGAGATAATCCGGGTTGCCAAAGAATGTGGCGCAGACGCTATTTATCCCGGTTACGGCTTCCTCTCAGAAAATCCTGAGCTTGCCAAGGCAGCGCTCCAAAACGGAATCGCTTTTATCGGCCCGAAGTCTGAAGTCTTGGAACTTGCTGGAAACAAGGTAAACGCCATTGAGGCAGCAGCAAGGGCGGGTGTTCCAGTTCTCAAATCATCAAGGTCTTCCTCAGACGAAAAAGAGCTTCTGAAAGCCGCCAAGGAAATTGGCTTTCCGCTATTTGTTAAGGCAGTCGCCGGCGGCGGCGGGCGTGGCATGAGGAAGGTAACGCAGGAGTCGGATCTAAAACAGGCAATCGCAGAGGCCTCGCGTGAGGCCGAGAGTGCATTTGGAGACCCGAGGGTATTTCTTGAGCAGGCGGTGCTTCGGCCACGTCACATTGAAGTTCAAATTCTTGCCGATGGTCAGGGAAACGTTGTGCACTTATTCGAGCGCGATTGCTCTGTGCAACGTCGAAACCAAAAGGTAGTTGAGATTGCTCCTGCGCCAAACATTGATGACAAACTTCGTCAGCAGTTATACAAAGACGCGGTGAGCTTCGCTAAAGAGCTTGGCTACGAAAATGCTGGAACAGTTGAGTTCTTGGTAGACACCGTTGGGCCAAATAAGGGCAAGCACGTTTTTATTGAGATGAATCCAAGAATTCAGGTTGAACACACGGTCACCGAAGAGATAACTGATATAGATCTAGTTCAATCTCAGATGCGAATTGCTGCGGGGGAGTCACTTTCAGATCTTGGCCTTAGGCAGGACTCAATCTCGATGCACGGATTTGCTTTGCAGTGCCGAATTACAACGGAGGATCCAGCCGCAAATTTTAGACCTGATACCGGAAAGATAACCACCTATCGATCTCCAGGCGGGGCTGGGATCAGACTTGACGGTGGAACGGTTTCAACCGGAGCGGAAATTTCACCGCATTTCGACTCCATGCTTGTAAAGCTAATCGCTAGGGGTAGGACCTTTGAAGCGGCAGTGAAGCGAGCTCGTCGTGGGTTAGCCGAGTTTAGAATCAGGGGTGTTTCCACCAACATCTCATTTTTGCAAGCGGTGCTTGCAGATGAAACCTTTGCTGCGGGGGATTTAAGCACATCCTTTATAGATGAACACCCCGAGCTATTTCTAGCAAAGCCCTCGCAAGACCGCGGAACGAAATTGTTGCAGTGGCTAGCCGAGACAACCGTGAATCAGCCAAATGGCCCTCGACTCAACTACGTAAATCCTGCACTAAAGCTCCCAGAGGTAGATCTGTCCAAACCAGCTCCAGCTGGTTCGCGTCAGCGTTTGCTGGAGCTAGGACCAGAAGCTTTTGCCAAGTCACTGCGCGAGCAAAGTCAGGTAGCGATAACTGACACAACTTTTCGAGATGCACACCAGTCACTGCTCGCAACCAGAGTCAGAACCCGAGACCTAGTTCAGGTAGCCCCATACGTAGCCAGACTTACTCCCGAGCTTTTATCCGTTGAGGCCTGGGGCGGGGCTACCTACGATGTTGCACTGCGCTTTTTGGCCGAAGATCCTTGGGAAAGACTCGATGCTCTTAGGGAAGCAATACCGAATGTTTGTATTCAGATGCTTTTGCGTGGAAGAAACACCGTTGGTTACACTCCCTACCCTGAAATCGTCACCAAGGCTTTTATCGAAGAAGCCTCCTTGAGTGGGATTGATATTTTCCGAATTTTCGACGCGCTAAACGACGTCGAACAAATGAAGCCAGCAATCCAAGCCGTTTTGGAAACAAAGACCGCGGTTGCAGAAGTTGGATTCTGCTATTCGGGTAATTTACTTGACCCAAATGAGAATCTTTACACCCTTGATTACTATCTTGAGTTAGCGCACAAGATAGTTGCAACCGGAGCACACATTCTTGCAATAAAGGACATGGCCGGACTGTTGAGACCGGAAGCCGCTCGGCGACTTGTGCTTGCGCTGAGAGAAAGATTTAGTCTTCCAATTCATCTCCACACTCACGACACAGCAGGCGGCCAACTGGCTACTCTACTGGCGGCCATCGAAGCCGGGGTTGATGCGGTGGATGTCGCCAGTGCGCCCATGGCAGGAACCACCTCCCAGCCATCTGCGTCGGCATTGATTGCTGCTTTAGAAAACACCAAGCATGATGCCGGTATCGCACTTTCTGCCGTGACAAAACTTGAGCCATACTTTGAGGCTGTTAGAAAAATATACGCACCTTTCGAATCCGGACTTCCGGGCCCAACTGGCCGGGTCTATAAGCACGAGATTCCTGGTGGGCAGCTCTCGAATTTGCGCCAGCAAGCCATTGCCTTAGGTCTGGGGGACCAGTTTGAAAAAGTCGAGGATATGTATGCTGCAGCGAACGAAATTCTGGGCCGCCCAACCAAGGTGACCCCCTCGTCCAAGGTGGTTGGGGATCTAGCTCTTCATCTTGTGGCGGTATCGGCAGACCCTGCAGACTTTGCTAACCATCCCGAGAACTATGATGTTCCCGATTCGGTTGTCGGGTTCATGGCTGGTGAGCTAGGGGACCTTCCAGGCGGTTGGCCAGAGCCATTTAGATCTAAAGTACTCAAGGGTAGAGAACTGAAGTTTGGGATTGAGCCTGTCCAGAGCAAGGACATTGAACTTTTGAAAGGAACATCCGAAGCTCGACGAGCCACGCTAAACCGATTGTTGTTCCCTGCCCCTTTTAAAGAATTCAGCAAGATGAGAGAAAACTACGGTCGCCTAGACCAAGTAGACACCATTGACTTTTTGTATGGGCTCGACCAAGGTAGCGAGCACCTGATTGAGCTCGCCAAGGGACTTCGGCTATACGTTGGGCTCGAGGCAATTGGAACGCCAGACCCGAAGGGCTTCAGAACTGTTATGGCGACCCTCAACGGACAGCTGCGTCCGGTGAATGTGCGCGATCGCAAGATTGTTAGTGATGTTGCTGTTGCGGAAAAAGCCGACAGCTCCAAACTAGGTCATGTAGCCGCTCCATTCCAGGGCGTGGTCACCTTGAAAACTGTTGTTGGAACTCGCATCGAGCTAGGTCAAGCAGTGGCCTCGATAGAGGCCATGAAGATGGAGGCCACAATCACTGCAAGCATCTCGGGAGTGGTGAAAAGGCTTGCTATATCGGGCACTCAGGCCGTGGAAGCTGGAGACCTAATTCTTGAAATTGAAGCCAGTTAGCGCCACTTGGGTATCTGCTTTACAATTGAACGAGATTAGTCATTTGGGGATAATTTAGGAGTTCTCTTGCCGAAGAAAAAAGACGAACGCTTTGAAGAAGAAGGAACTGGACTCGGTACACCTGGACCCGAGATAGATCCGGCAAACTTTGACGAAGGGGCCATCCCTGAGCCCACTGATTATTCGACGGAAATTGATTTGTCTCCCGCTACTTCTTCGCTGGCCATCGCTTCAACAACCGAGACGGTAGCTGACGTCACGGAGCCAGCGGAGCTTGACACCCCAAAATCTCGGTACTCAAGGCGCGACAGCCTAAGTGGCGAAGTGTTTGATGAGCCGGAACCAGCTGCAATGCTCACCGCCGATCGTCTACTCGATGACTCATCAAGGTTTCGTGCAGCACCGGAATCAGGTTGGAGAAGATCTCTATACTTTGCAACGCTTAAACTTTTGAATCTAGGTGATTCGGCTAAGGTCAGAGCCCGTAAGGCGATGGATGCTCGTATCGGTGCAGCACTAGAAGGGGGAACTAAGTACGTTCCTGTCCTAACGCGCAAGGGTGGAGTGGGCAAGACCACAGTTTCAATTTTGCTCGGAATGGCTCTGGCTCAGTTGCGAGATGGCCGTGTGATCGCCATTGATGCAAACCCAGACCGCGGAACGCTAGCAGAGCGAGTTAGTAAATCCACTAGGTTTACAGTTCGCGACGTTGTAAATCGTGCGGCCGCAATCGATGGCTTCTCAGAGTTTTCCAACATGATTTCCAGGGATGAGACCAGACTCGATGTGTTGGCATCCGACGCGGACCCAATGCTCTCCGAGGCATTTGACGAGGGAGATTACAACGTCGTTGCGGATGTGGCAGCTCGGTACTACTCGATGGTGATTACCGACTGCGGTACTGGAATTGTCCATTCGGTGATGCGTCCAACTTTGCAGCGAGCTAACTCACTGGTCACTGTTTCCGGTGGTTCGGTTGACGAGGCAAGACTGGCTTCCGAG
>WLGB01000034.1 GCA_009703455.1 Actinomycetota bacterium | reverse complement strand
TTCAAACAGATTTGACTTCGTGATGTGAGGGCTATAAACGAATTCATATCCGGCCTCGTCATGTCGAGCCCTTGAGTAGTCCTCCATCACTCGCCTTATGACGCCACCTTTGGGGTGAAACACTGCAAGACCAGATCCGATTTCTTCTGGGAAAGAAAACAAATCAAGTTCTGCACCAAGTCTTCTGTGATCTCGCTTGGCAGCTTCCTCGAGCCTCTCGAGGTGAGCCTTGAGCTCATCCTTGGACGGCCAGGCGGTTCCGTAAATTCTCTGAAGCTGTTTGTTGGCTTCATTGCCTCGCCAGTAGGCAGCTGCTAAACGGGTAAGCGAAAACCCGTTTCCAATCATTCGCGTATTCGGCAAGTGCGGACCGCGACAAAGGTCTTTCCAAACCACCTCGCCCGACTGCGGGTCGACGTTGTCGTAAATGGTCAGCTCGCCTGCTCCAACCTCTGCTGAACCTTCGGCCAAATTCTCCGACGATTTCAGCGTTATCAGTTCCAGCTTGTTGGGTTCTGAGGCAAGTTCCTTGGCTGCCTCCGAGTCCGAAACGATCCTTCGAACGAAGCGCTGACCGGCGCGGATGATGCGTTCCATTTCCTTTTCTAGCACTTTTAGTAGTTCTGGAGTGAAAGGCTCATCAACGTCAAAGTCGTAGTAAAAACCATCTGTGATTGGAGGTCCGATGCCCAATCGAGCATCGGGATTGATTTTCTGCACAGCTTGAGCGAGCACGTGTGCGGTTGAATGCCTGAGAATGCTCAGTCCGTCTGCCGAATCAATTGAGACCGCCTCAACCACATCGCCCTGGGAAACAAGGTGGGCTAAATCGCGCAGCTGACCGTTTATGCGTTGAGCTACAACTTTTTTGTCTTGGAAAAGCTCAAAACCGGTCGACCCGACAGCTACCGCAGAGCTAACCCCATCAAGGGTTAGTTCGATGTCTTTAGACAATTTGTTCCAATCACTCAAGCCCCTACCATCCTAACGAGCTGGCCGATGCTGATTTGGTAGCCTATAGATTGGAATATCGACGCAAGGAATACTTCAATGGCAATTGGCCTCGACCCTCGAGCGGAACAGAAGAAGGCTCTTGCTCGAAGACTCAACTGGCTCCGAGCAGGAGTGTTGGGTGCAAATGATGGCATCGTCTCGACCGCCGGAATCGTGATGGGGGTAGCAGGAGCAACTGTTCAGAGTGGTCCTATCTTGATCGCAGGAATTGCTTCATTGGTTGCAGGGTCAATCTCAATGGCTGGCGGCGAGTACGCGTCAGTTAGTGCTCAGCGCGATAGCGAGATTGCCGCTCTTGCTAAAGAGCGCAAAGAGCTCAAAGAAGACCCAGAGCGCGAACTAATAGAGCTTGCCGAGTATTACCGAAATAGGGGAATCTCAGATTCTTTGGCCGATCGGATTGCAGCTGAGCTAACTACGAAAGATCCCGTTCGAGCGCATGCCGAAGCCGAGTTAGGAATTTCCTCTGACGATCACGTCTCACCTATGACTGCCGCTGTAGCCTCATTTATCTCGTTTGCTCTTGGTTCAGTACTTCCTATCGTTGCTATCGCCGGACCTTGGGTTGAGTATCGCGAACTCGCAACCGTAGCGTCTGTGGTTTTTGCACTTGCACTTACTGGTTATTTTGGAGCCCGAATTGGTGGAGCTAAGCCTTTGCGGGCAGTAATTAGAAACGTAATAGTTTCGCTCCTGACCATGGGAATTGCCTATGGCATCGGAACGTTCCTTGGTGTCGCCGTAGGCTAAGCCTTCAGCTTCAGTGCAGCAGCAGTTTTCCTAAGTGATTTCTCCGCGAGATCTGCGTTGGAATTCAAATCCAAACCGTAACTTGGGACCAAATTTCGAATAGCCGGTTCCCAACTGGACAGATTCTCCTCGTAGAGTCTTGCAGCTACATCTAGCATCACCCGAACAGCAACCGAAGCACCCGGCGAAGCCCCCAGCAATCCTGCAATTGACCCATCGGCTGAACAAATAACTTCAGTTCCGAATTGTAGTGAGCCTAGTACCCCAGCTGGCTTGATCACCTGGGCTCTTTGCCCAGCCTCATAAAGTTCCCAATCGGCACTTGAGGCTGTCGGGACAAATTCACGAAGACTCTCTAGCTTTTCCCTAGGTGACTTGAGTATCTCCTTGACTAGGTATATCACAAGTGAAAAGTTCTTGATTGCAACACTCAGATAGGGAAGGATGTTGGCTGGTCGAATTGATAGCGGAAGGTCAAACAACGAACCGTGTTTTAGGAACTTAAAATTCAGGCCCGCGAAGGGGCCAAAAAGAAGCGAGGTTCTTCCCGCAATTACACGTGTGTCCAAGTGTGGAACGGACATGGGAGGAGCACCAACCGCTGCCTGGGAATAGACCTTTGCTTGGTGTTTGGCGATCAACTCCGGATTTTCGGTTTTGAGAAAGTGGCCGCTAACCGGGAAGGTCCCGTAGCCCTTGATTTCTGGAATTCTTGAATTCTGCAGCAGCTTCAGTGCCCAGCCCCCGGCTCCGATAAATACCTTCGGCGAGGAGAGACTGAACTTTGTATCTCCAGTTCGTCCGCTAACCTGCCAGCCCGAGGAAATCTTTCGAACGGACGAAACTTCATGAGAAGTAAGAACCTCCACGCCGGATTGCTTCAGCCAGGCAAATAGCTGATTGGTAACTTCACCGTAGTCAACGTCGGTGCCCTGCTCAATTCTGGTTGCAGCAACTCTCTCAGATCCTCTGCCCTCTAGCATGAGAGGAATCCATGAGGCCAACTTTTTCGGATCATCCGAAAATTCCATTCCAAAAAACAGTGGTTGGTTCCTCAATGATTCGAATCGTCGCTTAAGGTAGTCAACATACTTGGACCCACGAACAAAGGTCATGTGTGGAATCGAATGGATGAAACTGTCTGGATTCTGCATCACTCCTGATTCAACAAGTGAAGCCCAAAACTCTCTTGATTCTTGAAATTGCTGATTGATTGAGATTGCCATAGCAGCAGATGGAATTCCACCGTTTGGGTCATCCGGCATGTAGTTCAGTTCGCAAAGCGCCGCGTGGCCAGTTCCGGCATTGTTCCAAGCATTTGAAGACTCAAGGGCAACGTCGTCAAGGCGCTCTAGAACGACAAGCTTCAGTTCTGGATCTAGATGCTTGAGTAATACCGCTAGCGTGGCGGTCATGATTCCACCACCTACAAGAATCAGGTCGTAGTCGCTCGGCTTTGACACGCTCATCCTTACGTCTGATCTTGGACCTGATGTTGCTGTGGGCGATACTGGGTTCGAACCAGCGACCTCTTCCGTGTCAGGGAAGCGCGCTACCACTGCGCCAATCGCCCCTTTGTTACTTCGAGGTGAAGACGGGATTCGAACCCGTGTAGACGGCTTTGCAGGCCGCTGCCTCGCCTCTCGGCCACTCCACCGATGCGTGGCTTCTGGCCACTGCGAGCGGATGACGAGATTCGAACTCGCGACCCTCACCTTGGCAAGGTGATGCTCTACCACTGAGCCACATCCGCTTACAACCTAAGTTGCTTGCCTACTCTAACCCAAATTCGACTTCACTGACAAACAACGCGGTCCCTGTCTTACGCAAAACAGGGGATCCAAAGGACCCCCCGTTTTTGGTAAATCTTTGCACTACTCCTTTGATCGGGCAAAGGCGTAAGCCTCTTCACCGTGCACCACGGTGTCGATGCCAGCAATCTCATCTTCGGCCCTGACCCTAAAGCCCATGGTCTTCTCAATGGCAAAGCCAATAATTAGGGCCATGACGAAGCTATAAAGTAGCACCGCTCCAGCACCGATGGCCTGAGCCAGAAGCTGGCCAAATCCATATCCGAAGAATGCACCAACGCCGGTACCAAACAGGCCAATGTATAGAGTTCCGATGATTCCACCCACGAGGTGGATGCCAACCACGTCAAGTGAATCATCAAACCCGAAGCTGAACTTTACGTCAATGGCTATAGCGCAAACCACACCTGAAATAGCACCCAGCAAGATTGCCCAAACCGGTTCAACGGAAGCACAGGCTGGGGTGATTGCAACAAGACCCGCGATTACGCCTGAGGCTGCTCCGACCGACGTTCCTTTTCCATGACGAATTTTCTCCACTGTAATCCAGCCAAGCATTGCAGCCGCGGGGGCAGCAATTGTGTTGATAACCGCTAAAGCTGCAAGCCCATCGGCAGCCAACTCACTGCCGGCGTTAAAGCCAAACCAGCCAAACCAAAGAAGCGCCGCACCTATCAAGGTAAGTGGAACGTTGTGTGGTTGCATAATTCCTTTTGAGAAACCAAAGCGTTTACCGAGAACAATTGCCAGAGCAAGAGCTGCAGCGCCTGCATTGATATGAACAGCTGTTCCTCCGGCGAAATCGATAGCCCCAAGCTTGTCAACAATCCAGCCTCCATCGGTTTCTGCAGTGAAATTGAATACCCATCCTGCGACCGGGAAATAGACCAATGTTGCCCACAGTCCTGCAAAAACCATCCAGGCTCCAAATTTTGCGCGGTCGGCGATTGCTCCCGAAATAAGTGCGACGGTAATGATTGCGAAAGTCGCCTGGAACGCAACAAATGCCATTTCTGGATATGCTCCTGCTGGAGCGGCAGCATCTGTTACCTGAGCGGCAAGACCCAGGGCCGAAGTGTCAATCCCGATGATGTGCGGAATACCAATCCAACCGGTGTCACCAACATCCGCAAACGTAATGGCGTATCCGTAAAGTACCCAAAGTACTGATATCAGAGCAAGGGAGCCAAAAGAAAGCATCATCATGCTCACAACTGACTTGGCCTTAACAAGGCCGCCGTAGAAAAATGCCAAACCTGGTGTCATTAGTAAGACTAAAGCGGCGGAGAAGAGCACAAAGGTGGTATTACCCTGATCCATTCGAGTTCCTTTCGATACTTGACCACACCGGATTGGCGCTTGGCACAACAATGGTCTAATCGTGTTTCAACCAGTTGCGTGGCAGGTTTCCAGCATGTTTCAGGATTTAAACGCAGGTGAATAGTTTGTTTCGTATTTCGAGGTAACTTAGAGGCATGGGCTCTGAGCGAAACGCAGCTGTAGTGATGCTTGTAGCGGCCATGACTGGCCTATTGCTTGCCAATTCGCCCTTTGGGGCCCCGCTGCTCGACACTATTGCCTTCAAGTTAAATCTTGATTTGATTAACGTCAACATCACTCTTGGACATATCGTTTCTGATCTTTTCTTGGCAGTGTTTTTCTTTGTGGCCGGACTCGAGCTCAAATATGAACTCCGTAGTGGCACTCTTTCCTCACCGAAGCGGGCGCTTGTGCCCGTTATTGCCGCCATAGCCGGCGTAATCGTTCCTTCCTCGATCTACGCATATTTGAACTGGGGAACCGAAGGAATATACGGTTGGCCCATTCCGGCTGCAACGGACATAGCCTTTGTCTTGGGTATTTTGGCAATTTTCGGCCGCGGGATGCCAAAAGAGGCGAGGATATTTTTACTCGCGCTTGCAATATTTGATGATCTAGTAGCAATTTCGATTATTGCTATTTTTTATACAGCCGAAGTCCAGACGCTTTGGCTCTTTGCAACAGGTGCAGTCGCGGTGGCGTTCCGCTTTGCCGAGATGAGCAGAAATAAAAGTAAATGGATTATCAGGGCGTCATTCGGAATTGTGCTTTGGTACACCGTCTATCAGTCCGGAGTTCACGCAACAATCGCTGGAGTGATTCTTGGGCTCATAATCCCGGCCTCTCGGGCGCACGGTGCAGTGTCAAAGATTCAGCCATTGACGAACTTTTTTGTTCTGCCGCTTTTCGCCTTCACGGCTGTTGCGGTGATTATTCCAACTATGACAACTGGCTCGCAATCTGTATTCAACGGCATCTTTTTCGGTTTGGCGCTGGGAAAAGTAGCGGGAATTGCATTAGCAGCTGTAATCACCAATCAACTTCTAAAACCGAAAGATCGCTTGCCTCTGGGGTTGTTCGACTTCATTCCTCTGGGGTTACTGGCGGGAGTCGGTTTTACCGTTTCATTACTTATGGCTCACCTAGCATTTAGGGGAAATGCCGAACTCTACGCGCAGTCCGTACTTGGAGTGCTGCTGGGTTCTTTCGCCGCAATGGCGGCTGGAGGTGTTTTACTCTGGTTCCGAGCTCGTTGGCACCGGCAAAAAAATGCCAAATCTAAAAAGAAGAAGTTAAAGAACCAATCCTAGAAATAGCTCGCAAGTACTTCTTTTTGTATCCGCCCGACAGATACTCTGTTGAGAAAACTTCAGTAAGTCCAATTCCAGTTGAGCTCAAGGGCACCTGAGACTCGTAAAGTCGATCGACCAAGGATACAAATCTAAGTGCCGCGGATTGGTCTGTTAGAACATGTGCGTTAGTAAGCACGAGCGCATCTACCCCTTCAATCAGCTTGAGAAATTTTGATGGGTGCACCTTGGCTAAATGACTAAGCAATTCATCAAACTCATCAACGGCCACTTTCTTACCTTCAGCTACTTTAAACTTCAGTGTTGCTTCGAGTTGGCTCTCGTCGATCGGTTTGGTGTGGCCGTCGATAGGTCTATGCCGGTAGTCCTCTCCGTCGACACTCACTATCTCAAACCGGTCAGCCATCGCAGATATTTCCCGTGCAAAATCCTTCGCTGCAAATCGGCCTTGACCTAATGCGTTTGGAGGAGTGTTAGAGGTTGCAGCAAAGCGAATGCCTCTGGAGCCTAGCTCGCTCAAAAGTCTTGACATCAACATGGTGTCGCCAGGATCATCCAGTTCAAATTCGTCAATACATAGCAGCTCATAGTTTGAGAGTTGTTTCAGTGCGTCGGCGAACCCCAGCAGGCCAATCAAGCTGGTGTAAGCCAGGAAGCTACCGAAAGCTTTTTGTCCCTTGAATGAATGCCAAATGGCGGCCAGTAAGTGAGTTTTACCAACGCCGAAACCGCCGTCCAAATAGATACCGGCTATCGGCTGTGGTTTGGATCGGGAGAAAACGCCCCGAATCCCAGGGGGATTAATAAAGTGCTTGGATTGCGCTACAGCCTGGGCTTGGGACGGAAACTCTTGGCTAGGCAGATAGTTATCGAATCTTGCCTTGGTAAACTCTCTAGGAGGAACTAGCTGACTGAGAACCTCATCCAGGCTTGGATTCGGTTGAATTTCAACCAGGGAACAAATACTCCCGGTTTTGGTTGACAATGACACCGCCCCTAGTGTGGACACGAATAATCCATCAGTCTACAAGGAGAAAACTTTGCCAATCGACATCGACTCAAGTTCCAAGTTTGATAAGTACGCCAATCCTGGTGTTCTGGTGAGCACACAGTGGCTTTCAGAAAACCTTCAAACTTCGGGGCTTGTGATTTTGGAGTCTGATGAAGATGTTTTGTTGTATCAGACAGGCCACATTCCTAATGCTCGAAAAATCGACTGGCATACCGACCTAAACGATAAGGCCACGCGCGACTACATCGATGGTGAGGGATTTTCTGCTGTGATGTCCCGACTTGGAATAAACCGTGACGACACCGTGGTCATTTACGGGGACAAAAGCAATTGGTGGGCGGCCTACGCGTTATGGGTTTTTAAGCTCTTTGGCCATGAAGATGTTCGATTGCTAGATGGTGGCCGCGAAAAGTGGACTAGCGAGGGTCGAGACCTGACCAAGGAAGTACCTAGTCCAACACCTTCAACTTATCCAATAATTACCCGAGACGACTCAAGCCTCCGAGCATTCAGAGACGATGTGTTCTTGCATTTTGGAAAGCCGATGATAGACGTGCGCTCCCCGGAGGAGTATTCCGGTGAACGACTTACCGCACCTGGCTACGCAGACGAAGGCGCCTCGCGCGCTGGGCACATTCCTACGGCCGCTTCTGTCCCATGGTCAAAAGCGTGCAACGAAGATCAAAGCTTCAAGGACCGCTCTGGCTTGGAAGAGGTTTACCTCAAAGGAGCTGGGCTTGAGGGACATTCCGACGTTATCGCCTACTGCAGAATAGGTGAGCGTTCTTCGCACACCTGGTTTGTTTTGAAGTACCTACTCGGGATCGACAAAGTCAGAAACTACGACGGCTCCTGGAGTGAATGGGGATCTTTGGTAAAGGCCCCGATAGCTCTTGGCGAGGAGCCTGGGCCTTTGCCTCAGCTGGTCTAAATGGGAACTCTTGAATCGGCTGATCAACTGATCAAGGACTTTGCAGTTCTACGGGAGACTGAAAAGCTAGACCTTCTGTTGGAGTTTTCTGAGGCTTTGCCAGAGCTGCCACCAAGATATGCAGACCACCCAGAGCTTCTGGAGCGCGTTGAAGAATGCCAGTCACCGATTTTTCTGTTCGTTGAAATAGAGGATTCAGACGTGGTCAGGCTCTTTTTTAGTGCACCGGCTGAGTCACCTACGACTAGAGGATTTGCTAGTTTACTTTTCAGTGTGATTGATGGCCTCTCCGTAGACGAAGCTTTGGACTTTGATTTGGATTTTCCCTTCAAGCTATCTCTTTCAAATGCTGTCTCACTTCTGCGTCTTAGAGGAATGCTCGGTATTCTCTCTCGCATTAAACGACAAATCCGAGAGAAAACGCAGCAGTGATCAAGCCGGCCTTCGGCCTTGCACTTAGTGCATCAGCAAACAATCCCGCATCTCTTGCTAAAAGTTATGGGCCAGCGCACGGCGTCCGATCTAATCACGTGATTTCTCAATCCGGTGCGTTTGTTGGCGCGGATGGATCCTCAAGATCAATCTCAACACCAGACGACCGTGAGCTTCTGATTGCTTTACGAATCGGGGTAGACCTTTTAGTTGTGGATGCCGCCACAGCGCGCAGAGAGAAGTACAAGCTTCCCGGCTCTGGGTCGAAACTGGCCATATTCTCCAAGACCGGAATGTTCCATGACATTCCAGCGCTTACGGACTCTGCGGGTGAGGTGTATCTATTTGGTCCATCGACCGATGCAACCATTGACGAGGCAAAGCCTGTTCACATTAGAAACATCGAGTTGCCATTCGAGGGATTTTCGGACTGGGCCAAACTCCGAGGTTTCGATTCAATTCTGCTGGAATCAGGACCAACCCTAGCCGCCAATGCTTTTGCTGCAGGACTAGTAAAGCACTCGGCGCTTACAATCACTCCCACCCAAGTTGGCTTGGAGCAATTGGCTGGGCTTCACCCATTTGATGGACAGGCACGACTTACTTCGGTTGCTTATTCGCAAGACGCAACCTTTACATACTGGTCTCATTGACGGCGTGGCAGACCGAGATGGTCGATTGGCAATCGTATTCTTAGCAAGATGCTTGAAATTTCTGATAGAACGGATACGCCTGCTGACTTTCAGCTAGCGGTCATTTCGCTACGCCAGGCAACTATCCGTGACGGCGTGAACATCACGGAAATTCCCTCTCCAGACAAAATAGCCAAGTACTCGGTTGCTTTGGCTGCCAACATCGGGGTAGATGCTCACGATAATCGTTCCGATCAAGGCACTGGCCGCTTCGTATTGTTGAACTCTGACGAGGTTCAAGAAGGCTGGGGTGGACAGTATCGAATCATTTGCTTTGCCAAGTCCCCATTAGAGACAGACATTGGGCAGGATGAGTTGATTACGGATGTTTGTTGGGCTTGGCTCGAAGACGCTCTTCGCTCCAGAGGAGCCGCCTACACAGCCGAGGCGGGAACTATTACCAGAATCATTTCACAGGGCTACGGATCGATTTCTGGTCACAGCGATCACGCAGAACTAGAGTTGCGAGCATCCTGGTCCCCCACCGACTCAAATTTTTCAGCTCACATTGAGGCCTGGCAGGATTTATTGTGCATGATGTCTGGACTCCCGCCTGAATCTGGAATCAGCAGAATCTAATTGTCTGAGTTGCCCGAGCAACCCCAAGCTCCCGAACTACCACTTCTTAGCTCTCCGCGAGCCAAGGTGCATTTCATCACCGAGGTTAGCCAATTAGATCAGGTAGCTGAGCAGCTGATTTCTTCTACAGGACAGATAGCCATTGATGCCGAGAGGGCGTCGGGATACAAGTACTCTCAGCGTGCTTACTTGATACAACTTCGAGCAAAAGACAGCGACATTTTTCTAATTGACCCGGTATCTGATCCAGGAATTCTCACGGCGAAACCCTACCTAGAACTAGCGGCCGCACTCAAAGATCGGGAATGGATTCTGCATGCGGCCACTCAGGATTTGGCATGTCTAGAGGAAATCAACCTTCGCCCTGGTGCCATTTTCGACACTGAGCTGGCGGCAAGACTTGCAGGTGTTCCTCGAGTAGGCCTCGGTGCCTTGGCCGAGAGCTTGCTCAAGGTACGCCTAGCTAAAGAACACTCCGCGGCTGATTGGAGCACCAGACCACTTCCAGCAAGCTGGCTGAACTACGCGGCGCTCGATGTTGATGTATTGCATGAATTGGCTGATGCAGTGAAAACTCTCTTAGACGCCCAAGGTAAATGGCAGTGGGCAGCTGAGGAATTTGAAACCCTGCTGTCTTTCAAACCGAAGCCGCAACGCCCTGATCGGTGGAGGGGTATCGCCGGCCTGAATAAAGTCCAAGATCGGCTGTCTCTTGAGATTGCTAGACAGCTATGGCTAGCCCGTGAAGAGCTTGCACAAAAAATTGATGTTGCCGCTGGTCGACTGATTCCGGACTCCTCTATTTTTGCTGCAGCAACGGAAAAGCCAAAGACCAAGCCGGAGCTTGCCTCGATGAAGTCCTTTAGTGGGCGCGCGAGCCGCAGCTACCTAGACCATTGGTGGGATGCGGTTCAGTTTGCAAACAAAGCTTCGGAGCTTCCCAGCTTAAGGGCCGAAAAGACCGACGCTATTCCCAACCACCGAAACTGGATAAACAAATTTCCCGATGCTGATCGTCGACTCAAACTAGCGAAGTTCTCCCTACAGCAAATATCTGAACAACTTGCGGTCCCGCTTGAGAATCTTCTGAGTCCCGATACTCTTCGGCAACTGAGCTTTTCTCCTCCAGAAAATCTAACCGAGGATGGTGTGGCAATAAAACTTATGGAACTTGGTGCGCGCCCGTGGCAGGTAAATCAAACTGCATCAGCTATAGCGGCGGCCTTTAGTCTCGCTGAGAAATCTCCGGCTGCTTCGCCAGCGGCTGATCCCCAGGAATCGGACGAGCGTGAGGAACTCTAGCGCCTAGAACCTGGGCAACAATTTCTCTTGAAATACTTTGTGGCGTGAGTCCGACCCGTTCCAGAATTTCCTCTCGCGAAGCGTGTTCTAAGAATTCGTCCGGAAGCCCGATCTCGCTCAAAGCGGTGTCTATCTGAGCGGCCCTGAGGTCCTGGCGAACCCTTGTACCAATTCCGCCGACTCTAATACCGTCTTCAATTGTTATAACCAGCCGGTGCTCAGAAGCCATCTTAACAATTGATGTTGGAACCGGAATTACCCAACGGGGGTCAACTACAGTGGCGCCGATACCTTGATCTGCAAGATTTTTCGCGACCTGCATGCCGGTTTCTGCCATGGCACCAACAGTGAGAATCAAAACATCTTTAGCCGGACTTTCGTAGAGAACGTCAACACCGTCTGCTAGACGCCGAATCGCCGGAAGTTCGGTTGCAACGGTTCCTTTGGGAAAGCGAATTACCGTCGGGGCATCCTTTATATCGATTGCCTCTGCAAGCTGCTCTTTCAAACGAGCCTCGTCTCTGGGTGAAGCGATGCGAATTCCTGGAACAATCTGAAGCATTGCCAAGTCCCACATTCCGTGATGGCTAGCTCCGTCTGGACCAGTCACCCCAGCTCGATCCAGCACAAAAGTTACACCCGCTTT